>NZ_DJDC01000051.1:0-10977 GCF_002430855.1 Acinetobacter sp. UBA5934
CGATAAATTGAGGTCAATTTCCAGATTGGCAATTGACATGCTGATTGCAGAGGGGACTTTGCCGAGTTTTCTGGCAGCGGCAGAAAATGAACCGCTTTCAATCACGGTCTTAAAAATGATCAGTTGTTCTTGGTTAATATTCATCTATCAAAACTTTTGAAAGAATCTAATTCGATTAATCAATATTATCAAAATAAAATGCCTTCATCCAAACCAATGAGTTTTAAAATGTTGATTTCCAAAAGAAGGATAATTCATGCGCTAAGTTATGAAGTGATCCTGCTGGTGATTATTGCGATCGTGCTGAGCTTTATTTTTGCAGTGCCGATGGAAGTGACAGGGACCTTGGGTATTGCCATGGCAGTTACCTCACTATTTTGGAATATGACTTTCAATCACTTTTTTGAAAAGTTTGAAGCCAAACGTAAACTGAAAAGAACGGTGAGGGTTCGGATACTGCATGCAATGGGATTTGAGGGTGGTTTAATGTTGGTCACTATTCCAATGGTGGCTTATGCGCTGAATATGGGGATTTGGCAGGCAGTTTTGACTGACCTCAGCATGACGCTGTGTATTCTGGTTTATACCTTCGTGTTTCAATGGGGCTATGACATTATTGAAAACCATTTAGGAATAGATCGTAGTTATCAAACATGATTTAAAAATTAATTAATATTTTGATCTCTTATTTAAGAAAAGATTTTTATCTTTTCAGGTACATTCCTTAACCTAAAACTGACAGTTTGCTGCATTACTCGGGTTTGATCTCCTTTATATTAAAAATGCACTGCTTAAATATGAGAAAAGTGCATAATTTTTATAAGCTGTTTTAAACCTAATTTTAAAAGCATGATAAAAGGATAAGACCAATATGAATGACAATTTTGATCGTGACGTTGTAAAAAACCTTCCTAAAGATGCTCGAGATGATTTAAATGCAGATCCAATTACTGGTGAGCCGGGTGCCCATCCAGTCGGGACAGGCGTTGGTGCAGTTGGTGGTGCGACAGCAGGCGCAGCGGTTGGAGCAGTAGGTGGCCCAGTTGGAGCAATAGTCGGCGGCGCCGTAGGTGCAGTAGTCGGTGGTTTGGCTGGTAAAGGTGCCGCTGAAGCAGTGAACCCGACAGAAGAAGAAGCCTATTGGAGAGAAACTGCACATACCACACCTTACTATGCAGAAACGCTGACCACCTATTCGGACTTGGATTACGAGCGAGACTATGAAAATGCCTATCGAATTGGCTATGAAAACCGTCCTCAGTATGATGCAAGTACGCGTTTTGAAGATGTAGAAAATGATCTAAAAATTAAATGGGATCATGCGAAAGGATTGTCACGCTTAACTTGGAATGAAGCGAGAATTGCAGTTAAAGAAGCGTGGGATCGTGCTACGCGATAAGCTTTAAGCTATTGAATTAAAAAGCCCTCAGAAAAGTTAATTTTCGAGGGCTTTTTATTTAGCAAGTGAAAACAGCGTTATTTTTCAATAATCGCTGTAACACCTTGGCCGCCAGCAGCACAGATTGAAACAAGTACACGGCCCGAACCTTTCTGGTTAAGCAATTTAGCAGCAGTTGCAATGATACGGCCGCCAGTTGCTGCAAATGGGTGGCCCGCTGCAAGAGATGAACCTTTAACGTTCAATTTGCTACGGTCAATAGAACCCAGTGGAGCATCTAGACCTAAACGTTCTTTACAGAATTTTGGATCTTCCCATGCTTTAAGGGTAGAAAGCACTTGAGAAGCAAACGCTTCATGGATTTCATAGTAGTCAAAGTCTTGAAGAGTAATACCTGCACGTTCAAGCATACGTGGAACTGCATAAGCAGGCGCCATTAACAAGCCTTCTTTTTTCTCGACAAAATCAACTGCAGCAGTTTCCTGGAAAGTTAAGTAAGCAAGAACTTCATGACCATTGGCTTTAGCCCATTCTTCAGAAGCTAAAAGCACACAAGATGCACCATCAGTCAGTGGAGTTGAGTTACCTGCGGTCATGGTACGCGCATCGCCTTTACCGAATGCAGGTTTAAGTTTTGCAAGTTTTTCTACAGATGAGTCAGCACGTAAGTTGTTGTCACGTTCTAAACCAAGGAATGGAGTAATGAGGTCGTCGAAGAAACCTTCTTCGTATGCAGCTGCCATTTTCTGATGTGAAGATGCTGCAAGTTCATCTTGAGCTTCACGAGAAATGCCCCACTCAAGTGCAGTAATCGCTTGATGATCACCCATAGAAAGACCGGTACGTGGCTCCCCATTTTTTGGTGCATCCATCAAGTCTTTTACATTGATTTTGGTTAATGCTTTTAAGCGGTCTTTTGCTGTTTTCGCAATGTTCAATTCAAGTAATGCTTTACGTAAGCCGTCACCGAAAGCGATTGGTGCATCAGAAGTGGTATCTACACCACCGGCAACACCGACTTCAATTTGACCCAAAGCAATTTTGTTGGCAACAAGGAAAGCTGCCTGTAAGCCTGTTCCACATGCTTGCTGAATATCGTAAGCAGGTGTTTCTGGAGCAAGTTCAGTATTCAGTACACACTCACGTGTCATGTTAAAGTCACGGCTGTGTTTTAAAACTGCACCGGCAACGACTTCGCCTAAACGTTGACCTTGTAAATTGAAACGCTCAATCAGACCATTTAATGCTGCAGTAAACATGTCGCTGTTAGAAGCAGTAAAGTAAGCACCGTTTGAACGGGCAAAAGGAATACGGTTACCACCGATAATAGCAACGCGGCGAACTGTGTTTTGGCTCATGGTTTTATCCTGTTGAACTGACGTTGGTGTTGGAGTTTCAGCTGTTTGGGTCGTTGAAGTAGTCGTTGTACTACGTGGTGACGTGGAACGAGTGCGGGTCGTTTTAGTCGTATTGTTTGCTGGCTTGGCTGCTGTGCCAGAAGTTTTAGTTGTACGAGGAGTACTTTTTGATGGTTTTGACACAGTTTCAGTAGCAGAATTTTCGACTGCCGGATTTTCTTGAGTTGTTTTGCTCATCAGGCTTTTCCAAGCATTTTACAGTATTCTTGGGGTGTACATTACCACAATTTAAAAAAAGCTGAATTGACTAAAATGACATTAGGCAAAGCATTCAGGTCAAGACATCCATGGTTTAACTCAAGTATGATTCTATGGAAACTGATGGATGTATTGAAATATAAGTGCCTGACATCCTATTGAAGTTAAAAGGATATGTTCACTACCATCAAAAATTAATTTGTAAGAGAGATAATAAACATGACTGATCAATACCAAACCTTTGCAAAATCTCCTATTGGTAAATTTGTCATCAAAAATTTAGGTTTGCCGTCACCAACTTCTTTAGAACGTTTCGAGTCAGCTTCACCTGTAGTAAAAGGTGCGGTGTTATTTGGTGCTGCATCAGCCAGTACATTATCGGGCGCAATTGCACAGGTTCTGGCCAATATTCATGCCAATGGCTATGCTGGCAACAATGCAGAACTGCAACAGGCTGCTGCAAAAGCGGGTTTAAATCTTGGTGCATTTAATGAAGGTGATAAAGAGTCAAAATTTAAAGCGGTGATTTTTGATGCGTCAGGCATTCAAGATTCTGAACAGCTGAAAGAACTTTATCACTTCTTTAACCCGATTGCGCGTCAAATTCAGGCTTCAGGCCGTGTGGTGATTGTGGGTATTAGCCCTGAAACTGCCAAGACAGTAAAACAGGCCATTGCACAGCGTGCGCTTGAAGGTTTTGTAAAATCTGTAGGTAAAGAATTCAAAAAAGGTATTGCAGCACAACTGGTTTATGTCGATGAAGGCGCTGAAGCAAACCTTGAGTCTACATTGCGTTTTGTATTATCTCCACGTTCTGCTTATGTGTCTGGTCAAGTCATTCGCGTGTCTAAAGCCGATGTGGTAGATGTAGACTGGGCTAAGCCACTGGCTGGAAAAACCGCGGTGGTTACCGGTGCCAGCCGTGGTATTGGTGAAGCGATTGCTCACGTACTTTCACGTGATGGTGCACATGTTATTTGTCTGGACGTTCCTCAGCAGCAAGCTGATCTGGACCGTGTTGCCGGTGAAATTGGCGGTTCAACCTTAGCGATTGATATCACTGCTGCAGATGCTGGTGAAAAAATTAAGGCTGCTGCGGCTGCACAAGGCGGTCTGGATATTATCGTGCATAACGCAGGGATTACCCGCGACAAAACTTTGGCAAACATGAAGCCTGAGCTTTGGGATTTGGTCATCAACATTAACTTGTCTGCGATTGAACGTGTAAATGATTACTTACTTGAAAATGAAGGTTTCAATACCAATGGCCGTATTGTATGTGTATCTTCAATTTCAGGTATTGCAGGCAATTTGGGTCAAACCAACTATGCTGCTTCTAAAGCAGGTGTCATTGGCTTGGTTAAATTTACTGCGCCAATCTTGAAAAATGGTGTAACCATCAATGCCGTGGCACCGGGCTTCATTGAAACGCAAATGACAGCGGCAATTCCATTTGCAATTCGTGAAGCAGGTCGCCGTATGAACTCAATGAGTCAAGGCGGTTTGCCTGTCGATGTTGCTGAAACGATTGCATTGTTTGCATCTTCAGCGTCTACAGGTTTAAATGGCAATGTGGTTCGTGTGTGTGGTCAAAGCTTGCTAGGGGCTTAACACATTAAAGTCCTCTCCCTTGCGCTTTAACTAAAGCTCAGGGAGAGGATTTAGGAGAGGGAGATAAGGGGATATATTATTAACCCTCTCTCTAGCTCTCTCCCAGAGGGAGAGAGAACTCCATTAAATAAATTAGAAAAATTTCTCAAAGGTTCAGTATGAATACTCGCCATTTTAGCCAACTTCCAAAACCTTATTTAGCTTATCCTAAAGTGATTCAAGGCTTGATTTTTAAAAAGCCTAAAGGTGAAAAAGTACTGCCGCAAGTGGAATATGTGGTGGATTCATTCAAGGTTGATCAAAAGCATCTTAAAGCTTACAACGAAGTGTGCGGCTTTAAAAATAATGGCTATATTCCTGCCATTTATTTAGCTGTGCTGTCGCAAAGCTTGCAGATGCACATGATGACGACAGAGGCTTTTCCATTTGCAATTTTGGGTCTGGTGCACATTCGTAACCAGATTAAACAAAGCCGCAAAGTAGGAACCAATGAACAGTTGACCTTGTCTTGCAAATTTGGTGAATTGCAACCGCATGATAAGGGGGTGCAATTTGACTTTATTACCACGGCGAAAGTAGGTAATGAAGTGGTAATGGAAGGGATCACTACTTATTTGGCCCGTCAAAAAACCAATGTTAAAGCTGCGCCTAAACTGGTCGATAATAAAACACCTGCCTATGAATTGAATGCAGAATGGAATGTCTCTGAGAATACAGGACGCCGTTATGCTCTAACTTCAGGTGACTTTAACCTGATTCATATTCATGCCATCACAGCAAAAGCATTCGGCTTTAAACAGGCCATTGCGCATGGAATGTGGAGTAAGGCGAAAGTACTTGCCAGCTTAACTTTGCCGGATGCCTATGAGGTTGATGTCTGGTTTAAACTGCCGATGTATTTGCCTTCAAAAGTGGAGTTCCTGACTGCTCAGGAAGGCAAAGACACTGAATTCGTCATTCGAAACAGTAAAAACAAAAAACCGCATGTCACGGGAAGTGTGAAAGCACTTTAAGACTAAAGCCTAAGTCACGGTAGATTTAGGCTTTTTTATTTTAAGCTTGGAATAACATATTACTGGTCTATGGAAAGCACAGTTGAATGAAAAAAATCAAAGAATACATCTTCGCGAATACAGCAAATTATCAAGGCCATGTCGATGAGCGATTTATAGACCTTGCCACACAATTCAGCCGCATGCAGGATACGCGGGCAGATGCAGGTGGTGCGGCTTTGGTGGTGTATTTTCAGGGACGCAAAGTCGTTGATATCTGGACCGGGAAAAAGTCTGAAACTGAAAGCTGGCAAGCTGATACCCTGGCTGTCTGTTATTCTACGGGCAAAGGGGTGCTTTCCACCTTGGCGCATATTTTGGCCAGTGAAGGCTTGTTGGATTACGATACACCTGTTGCCGAGTATTGGCCTGAATTTGGGCAAAACGGTAAAGATAAAATCACCTTAAGGCATATGCTGAGCCATCAAAGTGGTTTATATGATATCCGCAATAACATTGCAGCTGCAACAGAGATGGCAGACTGGTCACATATGTTAGATGTCGTTGCCAAAGCAGAACCACGGTTTGCTGTGGGAGATGGAGCGGCGTATCAACCTTTGATGTTTGGCTGGCAGGTGGGCGGAGCGCTTGAAAAAGCGACAAATCAGTCTTTAGCAGAATTGATGCAAAAGTATCTGATCATTCCTTTGGAACTTGATGGGGCTTATTTTGGTGTGCCAGAGACTGAACTGAATCGTGTTGCAAGATTGGTTTCCCAAAATAAAACCCATGCTGCAAAGCCAGCGCAGTTAAGCAAGACAACTAAAACACCACGTAAAGCATCGATCTTTGAGAAACTCCTTGAACTGAGTGGACAGAATCCACAAGACTTTCAGGATGCCATGATTCCTAAAGGCATGAAGCATTTTTCCTTTTTTAGTGATCAGGGCTTGCAAGCAGTCATACCTGCTGCGAATGGAGTATTCACGGCAAATAGCCTGGCAAAAATCTATGCCATGCTTGCCAATAATGGCCGATGGAGTGGTCAGCAACTGATTCGCCCATCGGTTATGCGTGAGTTGAGTACTGTGCAATACACCAAACGCGACCGTATTATGCCTTTACCGATGCATTGGCGCTTGGGTTATCACCGGATACTGACTTTGGGCAAATCCTCCCAAGGTTTTGGTCATATGGGCTTTAATGGTTCTGGTGCGTGGTGCGATCCGGAGCGTGGATTAAGTTTTGCTTATATTCATAATTTTCCTGTCGCATCCATAACCGGAGATTACCGATTATGGGGCTTAACGCAGGAAGCATTGCGCTGTGCAGATCAGGTTTTATATGGTCGTAAAGGCTGGTTTTAATTTGCAACATTTTGCTTGAGAAAATAGCTGAAAAATATGCTACTTTTCCTGCGATTTTAGCTGCTGTTGATCTTTCATGAAAAATGTAGTGTTGATTCCTTTGGTGGCAAGTGCTGCATTATTGGGATGTCAGGATGCCAATCAATCAGATCCGCAAAACAAGGCATCGATAGAATCGCAAAAGCAAATCGCAGCATGGGCAGGAAAATATGAAGGTACTACGCCATGTATGGGCTGTTTATCCCGTTGTGAAGATTGTCCAGGAATGGCGGTTGCTTTAGAGCTGCATGAAGACAAAACCTATACTTTAACCCGTGAAAGTTTGAGTGGTCATAACGAATTAGAAACCCTGACTGGTCAGCTGCGTTTTGATGCCAAAGATGAAAACAAAATTGAGCTGATCAACGTGTCCACACGTAATTTGCTTTATGTAGATTTAGACGAAAAAGTCTTGGAAATTCGTGTCGACAAGACGGCAAAACCTTATCAGATGCAAAGTGATTTTGTTTTGGACAAGTTAGCTTAATCCATTTATTCAAACAATTTTAAATCCTGTATTTAAACCGGATAAATACAGGATTTTTATTACGCAAACGCTGGCATTTATTTCACTATTTTATAAAAAAACAGTATGCTTAGACCTGTAAAAAGGAGCATACATGTATCAAGTACTTGCACGAAAATACCGTCCACGTAATTTTAATGAATTGGTGGGGCAAAACCATGTGTCACGCGCACTAACGAGTGCCTTGGAACGTGGTCGGTTGCATCATGCGTATTTGTTTACCGGGACTCGCGGAGTAGGTAAAACCACCATTGCGCGTATTTTGGCGAAATGCCTAAATTGCGAAACTGGGGTGACATCAACGCCGTGTGAAGTGTGTGCCACCTGTAAGGCGGTGAATGAAGGCCGTTTTATCGATTTAATCGAAATTGATGCGGCATCACGCACAAAAGTAGAAGATACACGTGAATTATTAGATAACGTTCCCTATGCACCGACCCAAGGTCGTTTTAAGGTTTATCTGATCGATGAAGTGCATATGCTTTCTACGCATTCTTTCAATGCGCTGCTCAAAACACTGGAAGAACCGCCAGAACACGTCAAATTTCTTTTTGCCACCACTGATCCACAAAAATTACCGATTACCGTGATTTCACGTTGCCTGCAATTTACTTTGCGTCCGCTTGCAGTCGATGAAATTACCGAACATCTGGGAAATATTCTAAAGCAGGAACAGATTCAGGCCGAACAGGATGCAATCTGGCAAATTGCTGAATCTGCCCAAGGGTCATTGCGTGATGCCTTATCTTTAACCGATCAGGCGATTGCGTATGGTCAGGGCGCAATCCAGCATCAGGATGTTAAAGACATGCTTGGCTTGATTGACCGCACCATCATTTATGATCTGATCTTGGCGATTCATCAAAACCAGCAAGCACGGGTCAGTCAATTATTGATGCAATTCCGGCAACAGGCCTTGGATGTGTCACTGGTTTTAGATCAGCTGATTTCGACCTTGCATGAACTGGCATTATTACAATATCTGCCTGAGCTAAGCTTGAAATATAGTGCTGAAATCAATCAAAAGATTATGCAGTTGTCTCAACTCATTTCAGCACAAGATTTACAGCTGTATTATCAGGTGGCGTGCAAAGGCCGCGCCGACCTGCAACTTGCCGTGACGCAAGAGCAGGGCTTTGAGATGTGCGTGCTACGTTTGTTGGCGTTCCGTCCATTACAGCCGAATGAAATTCCTGTATCACAAGCGCAAGTCGTTACACAGAACGTTCAGCCCGTAGTACAACAACCGGTTCATTCAGAGATTTCACAGCAGCAATCCTCGCAACATGTAGCGGTAGAATCGGTCACATCGGTTGAATCAGCAGCTGTATACGATGATTTTGATGATGGGCAGTATGATGACGACCCGTTTAATGAAGTTTCAACTCCGTCTGTTTCCGTAGATGAACCAAGTTCAGATGATTTCCTGGAACAAGAAACAGTAGAAGCTGAAGTGCTGTCTAAATCAGCAGATTCATCATTAAATTCGGATCAAGCACAGTCAGAAAGAATTATCTTCGATCCATCGAGTGACGATGCATTATTTGGCTTTGAGAATGAGCCGGAAGTGCTCAGCAATACAACTGATGAAGCAAGCAGTGATGACTTTCTGTTTGATGAATTAGTGCCTTTAACAAGCGATGAAACAACCCTAGTTGAATCTCAAGCGGAAGTTCAACCACAAACTCAGCTAGCTGTAGAAGAAACAGCCCAAGATTCATTATTTGATTTAGCAGTTGAACCCACACCTCATGTGGAAGTAGAACTTGCCAAGGATGAACCAGTCCAAGCGAGTGAGGCGACGACTTCGACATTGATGCCACAGGATATTCTAAAATTAAAGCCTCAAGTGCTTGAAGGTGAATGGACGGTGGATAAATGGGAGTACTGGTTCCGCAACAGTGAATTATCACCTGCAGTTCAAGAGTTGGCACAACAGGGCGTAATGACTGGACAGATCAATGGTGAATCGACTTTCCATATTCCAAAGCAATATGAAGCCCTATTGACTCAGTTGCAGCATGCCTTGGAGCAGGCGTTAAAAAGTGAATGGTCGAGTACACATTTTCAGGTTCACTATGCAGAAGTAGCAACCACGACGCCGTATAGTATGCAAACTGAGCGTAAAGAAAAAGCTTATGCGCGTGCGGCAGAGTTACTGCATGCCGAACCTGCGGTCAAAGAGCTTTTGCAAAACTTTGAAGGTGAAATACAGAATATCCAGCTCAAATAAGTTTATTCATTTACGCTATATGGATAGAGAGCATCCCGCATTTTGATTGGAATCGGGGTGCTTTTTCGTGTCTGGCGGTCAACAAATACATGCACGAAATGACCCTGCGCAGAAGCCACATCATGGCCCTGTTTGAAAATGGCTAAATCATACTGCAGAGATGAATTTCCCAGTTTGGAAATAGTCACTCCGACATCAATGATTTCAGGATAAGATAATTCCTGAAAAAAACTACAGGCAGAATCCACCACTAATCCAATCACGGGCGAATAGCGAATATCAAAGTCTGCCTTTTCAATCAGCAGGGAATTGGCGGCAGTATCAAAATAACTGTAATAAGTCACATTATTGACGTGTCCATAAATATCATTATCGGACCAGCGGGTTTGAATAGGCAAAAAGTATGAAAAATCTGCACGTCGCTTAGGTATCTGTTTCATTGGTATAGTCGCTTAAATCTTGATTTTTATCAGCAGTATAAATTCGAATTATGCATAAATAGCTTGATAAATTTCCCATGCATCGTGTTGGCTGAGATCACGTGGGTTGTTTTGCAATAACCGCGTTTGCAGCATCGCATCATTGGCTAATTGTTCCAGCATATTTTCAGGAATATTTAGATCTTTCAGTCTTAAAATCAGGCCACTTTTATCTAAATGATTCTGCATATGATCAATGAATAAATCACATAACCCGTCTGTACTGCCGTTGCTTTTCGGGTCTAGCCAGCACATCAGCTCGGCATAGTGCTGTTTGGCATTCGGTGCATTGAATTTTAACACTTCAGTCAAAACCAGAGCATTGCTATGCCCATGAGAAATATGAAAATGTCCACCTAGAGGATAAGCCAGCGCATGTACGGCAGCAACCGGTGCATTGGCAAAGGCTTGTCCGGCAAGCATGGAACCAACCAGCATATTTTGACGTGCTTCTAAATTTTGCCCATCGGCGAGAACCAGGCTCAGATTTTTATTGAGTAATCTCAGGGCCTGTTTAGCGAGCATATCGGCATAAGGGTTCTTTTTGATTTTTGAGGTATAGGCTTCAATGGCATGTACCATCGCATCGATGCCGGTTGCCGCGGTAATATGCGCGGGCAGGTTTTGGGTAAAAGTCGCATCTAAAATGGCCACATCGGCAAATAAAACCGACGAAACAATACCTGTTTTGGTGGTTTCACCGGTGGTGACAATG
>NZ_DJDC01000051.1:11110-11576 GCF_002430855.1 Acinetobacter sp. UBA5934
GGTGGTGACAATCGAAATTGGGGTAACTTCAGAACCCGTACCTGCTGTCGTTGGTACTAAAAATAGAGGCAATCGTGGGTGTTTGGCATTATTTACGCCATATAAGTCTTGCAGACTTTGCGATTGCTGAGGATGCGCCAATATGGCAATGATCTTGGCGACATCCAAAGAGCTGCCACCTCCGAAACCTAAGATGATGTCCACTTTTTCATTTTTGGCGAATTGTACGGCGTCCAATACAATATGTTCAGGAGGATCGGCCTGAACGTTTGAATAGATTGCATAAGGAAGCTGAATGGTTTCTAAAATTTCAATAATTGGCAGATGCAGTTGCTGTTGAATCATGCCGGCATCGGTGACCAGCAAGAGTTTTTTATAGCCGTGTTGTTGCAATAATGGCTTTAACTCATAGATCGAGCCCAGTCCTGAAATAATATTCGAGACGGTTTGAAATTGAAAATGGCTC
>NZ_DJDC01000026.1:0-779 GCF_002430855.1 Acinetobacter sp. UBA5934
AGATATTTTTAACTGTGTCGATTAAATAATGTTTAGAGATTTTTTTATACGAATGCACCAGTACTGCAATTAATGCCGGGAGAATAAAGCAGTGCAGAATATTGTTACTAAAATAACTTAACAGAATTTTTTGACTTTCAGCCACCCGTACCCAATTTTGATTATTTTGGCTGAAGGTTTCAACCTGCTTTAATTTCCCGGCATACTGAATAATCTCTACGCTGGATAATTCTGTCATGATCATTTTTGAATCATATGTTGTCATTTTTAATAAATGACGATATTGATCAATTTTCGCGATTAAATCATGTTCAGTTAAAGTATGATCTTCAGCATTGAGTAAAATCAGCGAAATTAACGAAATCGGATTAATGACCACCGCTTTATTAATATTTTCCAGAATTGAATTGGCAACCTGATTCACGGTTTGAATCACCGGTTGGGGTAATTCATCATGAATATTTAATTGAATATGTTCTGCTTGATTGTCAGTTAAAACCTGATCCAGAAAAACCGGCTCGCCAAAATTGACATGTACCTGGCCAAAGACTTTTTCAATTTTACGGACTGAACTCAAAATCCCCCAAATCGATTCGGCTTCTTTCGGTTTGCCATTCAGTTCATTTAAGTACGATGTGCCTTCAATCAGCTTTTCATAACCAAAATAGGTCGGAATAAAGGCAATTGGCTTGGTTGCACCACGTAAATGACTTTGTACCGTCATCGACAGCATGCCTTTTTTTGGTGGCAAAAGCAGACCGGTACGTGAACGGCCACCT
>NZ_DJDC01000026.1:887-1731 GCF_002430855.1 Acinetobacter sp. UBA5934
TAAATATTCTTTAAATACCGAGGTATAAAGTTCATTACCACTAAATGTGCGGCGAATAAAATAAGCACCGCCACCACGCATGATCTGACCGACCACAGGCAAGTTGAGATTAATACCCGCGGCAATATGCGGCACCATCAAGCCGCGGTTAAAAATCACATAAGACAGCAGTAAATAATCGATATGACTGCGATGGCATGGGGTATAGACAATTTCGTAATCCTTGGCCAGCTCGCGTACGGTATCGAAATTATGCACTTCAATTCCATCATAAAGTTGCGTCCACAGTTTGGTCAGCGCCAGTTCGGCAAAACGTAGGGTAGAATAGGAAAAGTCCGACACCACTTCGGTTAAATAGCCTTTGGCGCGGTTCTCTGCTTCAAACATGCTGATTTTGTAGTCAATACTTTCTTTACGAATCGCATCCTGAACCGTTTCAGTTTTCATTAACTTGTTAATGAGATTCCGGCGGTCGGATAAATCGGGACCCAAAATAGCTTCTTTATATTTATTAAAATTGGTATTCAGTTCCTTGACCACAGAATGTGCCGGAGAAAAATTGGGATATTCAACTTTAGATTTTTCTATTGCCGCTTTCAGGGAAATTGGTTTATGAAATTCAATATAGTTTTCACGGCTATATAAAGAAATATTCAAGGCCTGTTTTAATTTGGAAGGGGTTGCCCAGGCATCTGCAAATAAGGCTTTAAACCATGAGCCTTCATATTCGGGTGAGCGGCCCCATAATACGGTTACCGGAACCAATTCGATATCGTATTCGGGATATTTTTCCAACGCTTCAATCAGGCGAATGAGCTTTGCCGAATAATGATAGGCTTCATTT
>NZ_DJDC01000026.1:1852-31559 GCF_002430855.1 Acinetobacter sp. UBA5934
CCAGAATAGAATCATCTTCCTGAAATTCCTGAATGTTTAAAGGTGCAAATACAGAAGGTAGTTGACGTGCTTTGGCTTCAGTGTCGATTAATACGGTATTACTTAGTGAGGCATCTTGTAAGACATAGCAAATTATTTTTTTATCCAACTGACTTTTTATATTTTTTTCTAATTCTTCAGTAGTGCCTAAGACTTGAGGCGTCACGATTTTATCGAGGATTTTCTGTGTAAATTGTCGATAGAACCGGCTATAACCCTTATTAGACATTTGATTCCCTAAATCAGTTTTCATTTGATAGATATTGTGTGCAATTGCATAAATAATTACAAATCTTATTGGTGACAATTACGTCATTTAAGTGGTCACGCTTTGGTGAATATTCCCAGCTCAAGATTTTAAAAAGTATGCTCTTTTAGAGTTAAATCGCAACTTAAGTTGTAGAAACACAGCCATAGAAAAACTTATCTTGTCTGCCTAAATGGCTTATGATGAGTGCATGACTTTAAAATCAAAAGACAGCTCAAGGAGTTCAAATGAGTACTGATTCTGCTTTTCCAACACCGAACAATTTAGCTATAGCGGTTTATCCTGATAATGCTGAATCTATTGGCAATACTCCCTTAATTCGCATCAATCGTGCTATTTCATCCGATGCGACCGTATTGGCAAAAATTGAAAGCCGTAATCCGGCATTTTCGGTGAAATGTCGTGTAGGTGCGGCGTTAATTGCAGATGCTGAAGAAAAAGGCTTGCTAAAACCGGGTATGCATATTGTCGAGCCAACCAGTGGTAATACCGGTATTGCACTGGCATTTGTTGCTGCGGCAAAAGGTTATGACATTACCTTAACCATGCCTGCAAGTATGAGTGTTGAACGCCGTAAGGTATTGAAGGCTTTTGGTGCTAATCTGGTGCTGACTGAACCGGCGAAAGGTATGAAAGGCGCAGTAGATGAAGCAGTCCGTTTAGTCAATGAACAGCCGGATGTCTATTTTTTACCACAGCAATTTGAAAATCCAGCCAATCCTAAAATTCATGAACAAACCACAGGTCCTGAAATTTGGGAAGCCACGGACGGTAAAGTCGATATTTTAGTGTCTGGTGTAGGGACGGGCGGTACCATTTCCGGTATTTCACGTTATTTTGAACAGGTTCAAAATCAGCCGCTTTATTCAGTGGCTGTTGAACCTGCGGAATCACCCATTATTGGCCAAGCAAAACGTGGTGAGCCTTTGACTCCTGGACCGCATAAAATTCAGGGCATTGGTGCGAACTTTATTCCGAAAAATCTGGATTTGGATCTAGTGGATGAAGTGATTGCGATTGAAAGTGCGACCGCGGTTGAATGGGCACGCAAAACTGCAACCCAGGAAGGCATTTTAGTAGGTATTTCAAGTGGTGCAGCGATGGCAGCAGCTGCTCAACTGGCAGCACGTCCTGAAAATACCGGTAAAAACATTGTGGTGATTTTACCGGATGCGGGCGAGCGCTATTTATCTTCAGTGTTATTTGAAGATATTTCCGCAGACTAATTGCAGCACGCTTGAAGCTTTGACTTAAATTTGAGGCATTCAGGTTTAAGTCAAACTGTTTGGATGATGCGTCTTTGTGTTGTTGTGATTTTTATTGATAGAATTTATTTTGTAAGATTGAAGTGAAGATTTATTCGCTCGGCCTGTCATTTCGGTATAAATGGACATTGGAAATAGCACCCAAAAAGTAGATGATGTACTACCTCTACAAATTAAAGATTTAGGGATTTGAATCGGTGTTTGAACTCGACTGTAAATTACTCAGCGTTTTTCTCTATATTTATAAATATAAAAGTGTTTCTGTCGCGGCTGAATATCTGGCCATGAGTCAGCCCACAGTCAGTAATATCCTGAATAAAATTCGCCAGCATTATAATGACCCGCTGTTTTTAAGAATTGGCAATGAAATGGTGCCGACAGAACTGTCAAAGCAGCTTTTTCCACTGGTCAGTGAAGCCTTAAGTAAAGTGGAAATTATCAATAATTTCACTGTCGATTTTGACCAGACCACTTCACAGCAGAAATTTACCATTGCCATGACCGATGTGTCTCATCTGGTTTTATTACCGAAGATTTCGCAATATTTAAAACAGCATGCTTCGCATATCCGGTTAAATGTTCGTGCCATTACTTCTGAAACCAGCTATCAAATGGCCAATGGCGAAATTGATCTGGCGATTGGTTTTTTACCCAATCTGGAAAACGGTTTTTATCAGCAAAAACTGTTTGAGCAATATTATGTGGTTATCGCGTCTAAAAATCATCCGCGACTGAGCGAAAACAGTTTAACCACCGAACAATATATCAATGAATCACATATCGATATTGATGCCGGAATGGGGCATTATCATATTGAAAATGAGCTGTTAAATTTAGAATTGAAACGTAATATCTTGATGCGCCTGCCTAGTTATCTGGGCGTTGGACTGGTGGTACAAGAGACTGATGCGATTGCAACTGTACCTTATTATTTAAGTGAGGTGTTATTGTCGCGCGGGAATTTACAGATTTTTGATGCACCGATTACTTTTCCCACCTACGCAGTCAAGCAATATTGGCATATGTCCTGCCATCATAAAACCAGTCATCAATGGCTGCGTCAGATGTGTTATGAATTATTTAGTCAAATGAATGATATAAATGATTCGCCCCATAACATCATTCATCCCTGACCGTATAATATTGAGTCCGATAAATTAAGAAATTTTATCCGGAGTCATGAGGGCCTGATTAATATACAGTTTAATCAGGCGTTCACGTGAACCAATCGATTTTTGGTAATGGGTCGAATTGAGTAACAATGAGGCGCCATAAGTTACCGTCCAGATATAGGATAAATAATCGCGAATCGACATGGCACTATTAAAGGACTTTAGATATTCGTCAGTCATGTCCTTAATTTCAATAATCCGTTCTTCACGCACTTGATAAAGTTGTTCAAATAATTCTTTCAGTTTACGTTCGTTATTGGTTAAGCGTTCTTCAATCACGTGCAATAAAATGGTTCGGTTGGAATTTAGCATGTTGTAGAGCATGTACTGGGATACATAGGTTTTAATATTATTTTTATATTTTTTTGAAATTTCTAATAATCTTTTTTCATTCAAGATAATAAGTTCTAAATAGAGCTGATTCTTGCTTTTAAAATGTTTATAAATGGTGCCTTTGGCAATATCCAGTTCAGATGCAAGTTCTGCAAGGGTAATATCCTGATTATTATCCAGCAACAGTGTTTCTGCCATGGCTAAAATTTTCTCTTTACGTAATTGAAAATTTTGTTGGCGTACCGTATTCATCGTAAGTCCCAGAAAGACATAAAAAAGCAGATTCAACATATACCGATAAAATAAATATGGCAACTCAACTAATGTCTCATGTGAGTAGCAAATTACTGTTTAATTTTATTTATATTCTCAGTGCCATAGCAAGAAATAAAAGTCAATCAATGAGAACCTGAGAGGTCAATAATCATCAATAAAATTCCAATTACCGCATAATTATTTTATTGTCATTTTGCGTTGAAAAAGGGAATCGCCCATAAAACGCAAAGAGCAGATCTGCTGATTTAACCGTATTCATGTGCGTACTTAAGCTTCGGTTTGATGCTGAATGGTTCAGTTTAAAGGGATTTACAGAAACCATGTTTTATTCGTTGCGCATAAGCGTGATGATGAAATAAGTGTTGACCCTCGGGCTGATGAGTAAAGTATTTAAAGCTGATTTTCGCAGCACTCATTTCTCCTCATGAATGTTGAAAACCACGTAAATACCCAGATTTACTCAAAGAGATGTACGTTGGAATACATCCGTTATTTCAGTATAGGTTCTTACAACTTTAAAAAGCACTTCAATATTTTTTAATGCGAAGTCTTCACATAAGGAAAGCAATATGCCTATTTATAACGCACCGCTTAAAGACATGGAATTTATTTTAAATGATGTATTTAAGGCAGATGAATTCTGGCAGGGTAATGAAAACCTTGCTCATTTAGATATGGCAACGGCTAATGCGATTTTAGAGGAAATGGCAAAGTTTTCTAAAAATGTCATTCTGGATTTAAACCGCACGAGTGATGAAGAAGGCGGCGCACAGTTCAATAATGGTGTCGTGACCACACCTAAAGGATTTAAAGAAGCATTTAAACAGTTTGCAGATGGTGGCTGGGTTGGCCTCGGAGCACCTGAGGAATGGGGCGGTCAGGGTATGCCTAAAATGCTGACGGTACTGGCGGATGAAATGATCTGGAGTACCAACCCGTCATTTATGCTGTACCCCTTACTGACGGTGGGTGCAGGTATGGCCATTAATGATCGTGCTTCTCAGGAACAAAAAGAGACTTATCTGCCAAAATTCTACACCGGTGAATGGTCAGGAACCATGTGCTTGACGGAGCCACATGCGGGTACCGATTTGGGTATTATCAAAACCAAGGCCGAACCGAATGCAGATGGTTCCTACAATATTACCGGGACAAAAATCTTTATTACCAGCGGTGAACACGACCTGTGTGAAAACATCATTCATCTGGTACTGGCTAAAACACCGAATGCACCTGCCGGTTCACGCGGTATTTCTCTATTCATCGTACCAAAATTCCATGTCAATGCAGATGGCTCAGTAGGTGAGCGCAATGCAGTCGCTGCGGGTTCTATCGAGCACAAAATGGGAATCAAGGGATCTGCCACTTGCGTGATGAACTTTGATGGTGCGAAAGGTTATATGGTAGGTAACGAAAACGAAGGGCTGGCCGCCATGTTCGTGATGATGAACTACGAACGCTTATCGATGGGCATTCAAGGTATTGGCGCGGCTGAATTCGCCTACCAAAATGCTGCACAATATGCGACCGACCGTTTACAGGGCCGTTCGGCAACTGGTGCAAAAATGCCTGACAAACCGGCGGATTCGATTTTAGTACACGGCGATGTGCGCCGCATGTTGCTAAATGTCCGTGCCAACAACGAAGCTTCACGTGCCTTTGCGGTCTATGTCGGTCAGCAGCTCGACATTACTAAATACTCGACCGATGCTGAAGCTGTACGTAAAGCCAATGACCGTGTTGCACTGTTAACTCCAATTGCAAAAGCCTATTTAACCGACAAGGCCCTTGATTCAAGCCTTGAAGCACAAATGGTGTTTGGCGGTCATGGTTATATTCGTGAATGGGGCATGGAACAATGTATTCGTGACTTGCGTATTTCCCAAATTTACGAAGGCACCAATGGTGTACAAGCCATTGACCTGATTGGCCGTAAGACCATCAAATGCGGTGGCGCATACATTGCCGAATACATTGCCGAAATTCGTGAATTTGCACAAAGTCTTGATGACACATTGTCAATTAAATCTGCTGTACAGGATGCCTGTACACAGGTTGAACAGATTACAGCTTTCATTGTGAACCAGTCCAAAACCTCTCCGGAACTCTCTAATGCGGTGGCAGTGGATTACCTGCATGTTGTGGGATTACTCAGCTTTGTTTATATGTATGCGCGGATTAGCCAGGCTGCTCAACCGAAGAAAGAAAGCTTCTTCCAGAACAAACTGGTGTTGGCAGAGTACTATGTGGCAAAAGTATTACCAGACCTGGCTGCACGTGTACAACGTATTCAGGCGGGTGCCGATCTGGTGATGCAGTTGCCAGAAGAATATTTTACTGCGCAATCTTAAGATGAGCGTTTGGCTTTAACATAGATGGAAATGACATGAGTGGTATCTACAACTCATGTCAAACAACAAGATTGATAAACTAGGATGGACAAAATGATTGTTATTGTAAATGGTGTGCGTACAGCTATGGGTGGTTTCCAGGGCTCACTTTCTTCATGTACAGCGCCAGAATTAGGCGCGGCGGCGATTAAAGAAGTCGTTGCGCGTTCAGGTTTACAGCCTACAGATATTGATGAAGTCATTTTTGGCTGTGTTCTTCCAGCCGGTTTAAAACAGGGTCCGGCGCGCCAGGCTATGCGTCAGGCAGGTTTGCCCGATACGACGGGCGCAACCACAGTAAATAAAATCTGTGGTTCAGGCATGAAAGCGGTGATGCAGGCTGCAGATGCCATTAAAGCCGGTTCTTCAGAGATTGTTGTGGCAGGCGGCATGGAATCGATGAGTAATGCGCCTTATTTGCTCGACAAGGCGCGTGCCGGCCATCGCATGGGACATGGCAAAATTACCGACCACATGTTTCAGGAAGGTCTGGAAGATGCTGAAACTGGTCTTTCTATGGGTATTCTTGCGCAAGATATGGCGGATAAAAAAGGCTATACCCGTGAACAGCAAGATAATTTTGCGATCAGTTCACTGAATAAAGCGGTCACTGCCATCAACAATGGTTATTTTAAAGAAGAAATCGTGCCTGTAACGGTGTCTTCACGTAAAGGCGATGTGGTGGTGGAGCAAGATGAACAACCGCTGAATGCCAAGGCTGATAAAATTCCGACATTGCGTCCTGCATTCAAAAAGGATGGCACCATTACCGCTGCCAATTCCAGCTCGATTTCAGATGGGGCATCGGCATTAGTGCTGACTTCAGAAGAAACGGCGGCAGAACGTGGCTTAAAGCCTCTAGCGAAAATTGTCGCCTATGCCTCTAATTCTCAGCATCCTACAGAATTCAGTATTGCACCGGTAGGCGCAATTGAAAAAGTGTTGAAAAAAGCCGGCTGGGATGCTCAAGAGGTTGATCTTTGGGAAATCAATGAAGCGTTTGCCATGGTCACTATGGCGGCTATGGATGCTTTCAATCTGGATGAAGCAAAAGTGAACATCAATGGCGGCGCTTGCGCATTGGGTCACCCACTCGGTTCATCAGGTTCACGTATTATCGTGACTTTATTGCATGCCTTAAAACGTACTGGTGGTAAAAAAGGCATTGCTGCTTTATGTATCGGCGGTGGTGAGGCAACCGCTGTTGCAGTTGAACTCATTTAAAAAGTCTGCATACAGTCGAGCTTATAAGTAACGAATTGGAATTCGATCAGTAATAACAGCCCCCATTTCAGCACGCCGGGATGGGGGCAAAAATTATGTTTATTTTTGAGATTTTTATTATGAATGGTTTAGATCGCATTCGCTTAGTCTCCCTTCGCGACAAAGTTATGTCTACTGAACAAGCGATTAAATTGATTCAAGACGGTGCTGTAGTTGGTTTAAGTGGTTTTGGTGGTGCAGGTGAGGCAAAAACGGTACCGTTGGCTCTAGCCGAACATGCCAAAGAACATCCATTAAAAATAACGCTGGCGACAGGTGCAAGCCTGGGCAATAAAATTGATGGCCGTTTAAATGAAGCCCATGCGATTGAGCGCCGTTATCCTTATCAGGCTGATCCTGGCTTGCGTAAAGCAATCAATGCTGGCGAAGTCATGTATATCGACCAGCATTTATCTGAAATGGCCGATAACATTCGTCATCACAACTTGCCGCGGATTAATGTTGCGGTGATTGCAGCAACGGCAATTACTGAGGATGGGCAAATCATTCCCACCGGTTCATGTGGAAACTCGGCAAACTTTGTGGAAATGGCAGATCATGTGATTATCGAAATTGACAATACTATTAATCCAGTGCTGGAAGGCGTACATGATATTTATGTACCGAAAGCCCGCCCGAATCGCGCGCCGATTCCCTTGATTCATGCCGGTGACCGGATTGGCACGGTAGGCATTCAGGTCAGTCCGGAAAAAATTTCTGCCATTGTGCTGAACGACATTCCAGATACCTCTTTTAATATGGACGAACCGGATCAGGATACTTTAGCCATTGCCAAACATCTGATTCAATTCTTTGAAGGCGAAGTGGCAGCAGGGCGTTTGCCGCAAAATCTGGGTCCGCTACAGTCGGGTGTGGGTTCAATTGCCAATGCGGTTTTTTCAGGTTTTGAGCATTCCAATTTCCATCATCTGGAAATGTATTCCGAAGTGTTACAGGATTGTACTTTCCAGTTAATTGATTCAGGCAAAATGACCTTTGCTTCAGGCTGTTCAATGACACTGTCTGACTCATGCGCCAAGCATGTGATGCAGAATTTTGAACAATACAAAGACAAGATTGTGCTGCGCCCACAGGAAATATCCAATAATCCGGAAGTGATTCGCCGTTTAGGCATCATCGCCATTAACACCGCACTTGAGTTTGATATTTACGGAAACGTCAATTCGACCCATGTCACCGGTACCAAAATGATGAATGGGATTGGTGGTTCGGGTGATTTTACCCGTCATGCGCATCTGGCCATTTTTGTGACTAAGTCTGTAGCTAAGGGTGGCGCAATTTCTTCAGTCGTGCCAATGGTGAGTCATACCGACCATACCGAACACGACATTGATGTGCTGGTGACAGAAAACGGTCTGGCAGATTTGCGTGGTCTGGCACCGCGTGAACGTGCGCGCAAGATTATTGATATCTGTGCGCATCCAGATTATCGGGCTGCCTTAAATGATTACTTTGATCGTGCTTGCCAGCGTGGTGGACAAACCCCGCATCTTCTTGAAGAAGCCTTGTCCTGGCATGCAAAATTTGAAGAAACCGGAAATATGCATAAAACGGCATAACTGAAATTAAAGGCAGACGAGAGAACCCATCATCCGATGGGTTTTTGCTTTTATGGATAAAATATGGAGAGAATTTTCAAGAAATGACCAAGGCTAGACAGTTTCAATACCGCTGAAACGCTTGCACTACAAGATCTGGCTTAACCTCAATAGCGTTCTTTCTATAATGAGCGCGTCGTAACATTCAGGGTCAAAATTTTGAAATATCTACAATATTTTTCAGGAATCTCATTATTATTGCTATTAACTGCTTGTACCACCGAAGCACCGGATTATCAGGGGACTTGGAAGAATACGCTGGAAAACCCGAAACTTGAAAATGCACTGGTGATTGCCAAAAACGGTGACAATTATTTCTTGACCAATACTTTAAAAGATAAAGAGACCGGTAAAACTGAGAAGAAAAATCCGATGCCTGCTTCGGTTGGCAAAAATGGCTTTCTTGAGGTGAATGCAGGTGCTGGCGTCGTGGATTTTGCAATTGACGAAAAAACTGGCAATCTGGTCGGTTCAGGCTCAGTTTATAAAAAAGTCAAATAAGGGTTACAGCACGATTTACCTAAAAAGCTGCCATGAAAATTTATTCCTCATGGCATCTTTTTTTAGCTGAGGTAATTTAATAACGCTGCAAAATCTTCTACATAATAATTTGCTTTGGCTTTGATCAATTCGCTTTCATGCGCGGAATACTGATCATAAATTGCTGCGACTTCTATATTGGCCAGTTTTGCCGCTTCCACACCTATCAGGGAATCTTCAATAATCAGACATTGTTCAGGCCGTACATCAAAGTGTTGCAGTGCCTTTAAATACACTTCCGGATGCGGCTTGATGTTATCGACACGTTCCCGGGTTAATAATAATGAAAAATCGTTTGTAAAATCAATTTTGCTATTGATGAGTTTGTTATTCTCTTGATAACGCTGAATATTGTACAAACTGGTTGTGGTGGTCAGCGCCAGTTGAATCCCACGTTGTTTCAAGCCCTGAATCAAAATTTCAGCTTGCGGTTTAAGCTCAACCACATGATCCAGAAAATGCCGTGAAATGGCATAACGACGTGACTTCACTTGTTCTTTTGTTAAATTAAAAGCATACAATTCATTCAAATACGCACAATATTCCAGATAGGGATCAGCAGACTGCCGAAACTTATTCAGCTGGGTATCGCGCTGCTGCTGAATACTATGATGATCAATATCAATTTTTGCTAACTGTTGAATCAGGGCTGCGTCGACCTGATTCCAGATGCCTACGGAATCAATTAAGGTTCCATCCAGATCGAAACATACCAGTTTTTTATCTTTAAACATGCCGAAACCATTTTATTGCTGACCGTATTATCAGACTTTAGCTGATGAATAAAAAGTCCAGTTTAGGTGCAAATACGGCATCGGATTTCGATTTCACAACTAGGATGACCTTTTTTTGCTCATTTTAAGTATTACAAGTATGGTAAATCGTAATACTGTTTTGGCACAGCCTTTGCATTAACTCTGTCATAGACAAAGTGATCTAGGGTTCCGATACATGAATATTCATGTAGGTCTGCGACCGAGAGTTCACGGCTTAAGTGTCAAACTCAAGCTACACGGAGGGATAAAAGCCCGGGAGGTAAACCGTTAAAAGATTGGGATAGATGTATATGAGCACAATAACTTATCACGAAGATCAAGTCCTTTGGACTGAACGTTTACCGGGTGGACACCACTGGTCAGCACGCATTCAGCGTGGCGCAGTATTACAACTCAAATCCTTAGGTGCAAATGCCAATGTTTCACTGTTCTGTGTGAATAGCGAAGACAAGCTTGAAGCCTATAACATGCCAGACAGCTTAAAAGGACAACATACCGCATTTTTAAGCACAGCGCATATTTTAGCCTCTGATCTTGGGCGCGCGATGATTTCCATTGTCAAAGATGATCACGGTTGGAACGATGCCTTTTGTGCACCAAGTACCGCACAGCAAATTGAATCACAATTCGGGACTCAAACTTTCCAAGATGCGCGAAACGACATGTACCGAAATGGCAAAGACAGCTTACTTTTAGAGATGACCAAATTCGGTTTATCTGCTACTGATTTAAGTAATACCTTAAATCTATTTTCTAAAGTTCAACCGGATGACAACGGTAATTTAAGTTATGTCGCATCTGACAATACCGATCAGGTAATTGAACTACGTTTTGAAATGGATTGTTTGGTGTTTTTATCAAGCGCGCCACATGCCTTAGACAATTCGACTGAATATGCACCTGCCGATATTCAACTGTCACTGTTTAAAGCACTGCCTTTAGGCGACACTGACGTGTGCCGTGATTCATGCCCGCAAAATCAGCGTGCATTCCAAAATAATAACCGCTACTACGCATTAAGCGCTTAATTGGGGGAATACATCATGACAGCATTAGTAAACCTAGAAAAATCTGTGTTAAGTGAAATATGTCCTGCCGGTGAAGCGTGGATGTGCGAAGTCAAAAAAGGGCAGTATTTCCGTATTGTTGATCTTGAAGGCAACCAAGCGGTCGATACTTTATTTATTTCAGCACATAACCCTGAAGAGCGTTATAGCGCAACCGATACTTTGGTGATGAACCGTCAAATTTATTTAGAAAAAGGTACGAGCTTATATACCAACTTTGGTAATAAAATTGCCACTATTCATGATGATAACTGTGGTCGCCACGATACCTTAGGCGGTGCATGTTCATGTGAAAGTAACACGGTACGTTATGCCCATGACAAATACCCAATGCACAGTTGCCGTAACAATTTCATGATTGCGCTGTCGCAACTTCCGATTGCCAAAAAGCATGGGCTGAATGTCCGTCATATCGGTCCAAATATTAACTTCTTTATGAATGTACCTGTCACTTCAGATGGTCATCTTAAATTTGATGATGGTATTTCTGCACCGGGGAAATATGTCGAAATCAAAGCTGAAATGGATTTAATCGTGCTGATCTCAAACTGCCCACAACTGAATAACCCATGTAATGCCTATAACCCAACAAAAATTCAACTGATTGTCCGTGAAGGCGAGGAATAAGACTATGACTTTAAAATCAGGGTTTAGTAAAGTTCTCATCGCCAACCGTGGTGCAATCGCGTGTCGTGTTATTCGTACCCTTAAAAAACTCGGCATCCAATCGGTTGCGGTGTATTCAGAAGCCGACCGTGATTCATTGCATGTCACTTTAGCCGATGAAGCGGTATTCATTGGTGATGCACCTGCAAGTCAAAGCTATCTTAATGTCGATAAAATTTTAGAAGTGGCAAAACAGACGGGTGCACAAGCGATTCACCCAGGTTATGGCTTCCTGTCTGAAAATGCAGAATTCTGTAATCTGTGTGAAGCGCAAGGCATTGTGTTCTTAGGACCAAATGCGGAACAGATGAAAGCCTTTGGTTTAAAACACACGGCACGTGAGCTTGCAATTCAAGCCAATGTACCGTTATTGCCGGGTAGTCTGTTATTGGCTGATGAAGCTGAAGCATTACTTGAAGCGGAACGTATTGGCTATCCTGTGATGCTGAAAAGTACCGCAGGCGGTGGTGGTATTGGTATGCGTTTGGTTTGGAATGCGGAAGAACTAAAAGATGCTTATGCAACCGTGTCCTATTTAGCCCAAGCAAACTTTAAAGATGCAGGTTTGTACCTCGAGAAATTTGTTCAAAATGCCCGTCATATCGAAGTGCAAATCTTTGGTGATGGCAATGGTTTAGTCTTAGCTTTAGGTGAACGTGATTGTTCGGTGCAACGTCGTAACCAAAAAGTGATTGAGGAAACACCTGCGCCACATATTAATGATGAGCAACGTGCGTATCTTCAAAACGTGGCGATTCAATTGATGCAATCGGTGAATTATCGCTCGGCAGGTACAGTTGAATTTGTGATGGATACCGACACGCAAGAATTCTATTTCTTGGAAGTGAATACTCGTCTACAAGTGGAACATGGTGTCACTGAGCAAGTCTTTGGTGTCGATCTAGTGGAATGGATGGTGACTTTAGGCAGTGGTGATTGGGTTGCGCCAACATCAGCTTTGGAATCAAAAGGTCATTCAATTCAAGTGCGTCTCTATGCCGAAGATCCAATCAAAAATTTCCAACCAAGTGCCGGGCTTTTAACACATGTCGAATTTGATGCCAATGCCCGTAATGAAACGTGGGTAGAAACAGGCTCAAACGTTTCATCTTTCTATGATCCCATGATTGCCAAAATCATTGTGACTGCAGAGGGTCGTGAATCGGCAATCCAAGCAATGACCGACACGCTGGCTAAAACCCAAGTGGCGGGCATTGAAACCAACCTTGAATATCTACAAAACATTATCGACTGTGATGTATTTAAAGCCGGTACGCAAGCCACACGCTTCTTAAATACCTTTGAGTGGAAAACCCAAAAGATTGAAGTCTTACAAGCCGGCATTCAAACCGCCGTGCAAGATGTCACAGGTCGTTTGGGCTACTGGGATGTTGGTGTTCCGCCATCAGGTGCGATTGATCCGCTGTCTTTAAATGTCGCAAACCAACTGTTAGGCAATGCACCGAATACCGCAGGTTTGGAATGTACGCTTCAAGGGCCAAGTTTAAAATTCCATTGTGATAGCCAAATCGTGCTTGCAGGTGGTGATATGCCATCGACTTTGGATGGCGTGGCTGTACCAATGTGGCAAACCGTAAATGTGCGTAAAGGTCAGGTACTCAAATGTGGCAAGATTGCGACAGGTTGCCGTACCTATATCGGCATTAAAGGCGGTCTAAATGTGCCTGAATATTTAGGCTCACAAGCGACTTTCACTTTAGGTCAGTTTGGCGGTCATGCAGGTCGTAACTTGTTGATTGGCGATATGCTTCCAATCACGGCATTTACGTCAAGTGAAGTAAATGCATTAAGTGAAAATCAAATCCCGACATTCTCAAACACTTGGGAAATTGCGGTGATGTACGGTCCACATGGTGCGCCTGATTTCTTTACCAAAAACGATATTGATACTTTCTTTGCCAACGAGTTTGAAATTCACTTTAACTCAAGCCGTACTGGTATCCGTTTGATTGGACCAAAACCTGAGTGGGCACGTCAAGACGGTGGTGAAGCAGGTCTGCATCCATCCAATATTCATGACAATGCCTATGCCATTGGTGCGATCGACTTCACAGGAGATATGCCAATTATCTTAGGTCCAGATGGTCCAAGTTTGGGTGGTTTCGTCTGTCCTGCGGTGGTGATCAATTCTGAACTTTGGAAACTCGGTCAGCTTAAAGCAGGCGATAAAGTCAAATTTGTGCCTGTGAGTTATCATCAAGCGAAATTACTCAATGAAAAATATCATGCTCAATTAACTGCTCGAGATACGCAAGCGGTTACTTTTGATGAATCGTTCTATCCTGAAATTAGCACGCTGAAATCTGCCATTTTAGATACCTTAAAAGGTCAAAATGGTACGCCTGATGTGGTGTATCGTCCTGCCGGCAACAACTATATGTTGGTGGAGTATGGCGAATTGGTGCTTGATTTAAACCTACGTTTCCGTATTCATGCGCTGATGCAATGGGTTAAAGATCAAAATATTCAGGGCATTATTGACCTGACACCGGGCATTCGTTCACTACAAATTCATTTTGATTCGACTCAGCTCGATCAGATTGATTTATTGCGTATGCTTCAAGTTGCAGAAGAACAATTGCCTGATGTGACCGAGATGCAAGTGCCATCACGTACCGTGTATTTACCGCTAGCATGGGAAGATTCACAAACCCAACTTGCCACTGAGCGTTATATGCAAACCGTGCGCCCTGATGCACCATGGTGTCCGGATAATATCGAATTTATCCGTCGTATTAATGGCTTAAAAGACAAACAAGCCGTAAAAGATGTGGTCTATAACGCGAGTTATTTGGTCATGGGCTTGGGCGATGTGTATTTGGGGGCGCCTGTGGCAACGCCACTTGATCCGCGTCAGCGTTTAGTCACCACCAAATATAACCCTGCACGGACATGGACACCTGAAAATGCTGTGGGCATTGGTGGTGCCTATATGTGCGTATACGGTATGGAAGGACCAGGCGGTTATCAGTTTGTGGGTCGTACTTCGCAAATGTGGTCACGCTACCGTAAAAACCCTGACTTTGAGCAAGGTATGCCGTGGTTATTACGCTTCTTTGACCAAATTAAGTTTTATGAAGTGTCTGAGTCCGAGTTGATGCAGATGCGTGAGGACTTTAAAGCAGGTCGTTTAAAACTACGCATTGAAGAAGGTGTACTCAACCTTAAAGAATACAATGACTTCTTAATCCAAAACCAAGAATCCATTTCTGCTTTTAAAGCAGTGCAACAAGCCAACTTTGATGCAGAACGTAAACGTTGGCATGAAGCAGGGCTTGCAGAATATGTGTCTGAAAGTCTGGATGCTGTAGATGATGGTGAAGGGGTTGAAGTGCCTGAAGGTGGTTGTGCGGTCGAATCGCATATGCCGGGTTCAATTTGGAAAATTGAATGTCAGTCGGGCGATATTGTGGAAGAAGGTGCAACGCTCGCGGTGATTGAAGCGATGAAGATTGAGATTCCAATTATTGCGCCTGAGCGTATGCGTGTGGATGCGATTACCATTGAAAAAGGGCAAACGGTGAAAACGGGGCAGGTGTTGTTTACGTTGGCGCCAGTGGCTTGATTAGATAAAAGAAAAAAGACCGCTTAGGCGGTCTTTTTATTTGGTAAAGGATTTTCTGCAATGATGTGTTCGAATATTTTTTCGCATAATTTTTTAGCAGAATCAGTTAACTCCCAGTCTATATGATCCATTAAAGTTAAAACTAAGCGACAAAATTTAAGCTTTTCTTTAATCGTCCCTGATTGATCAGCAAAGCATTTTTTAGGTTTATCATCGGAAGTTCTAGGATTTCCATCTTTAATTTGATCATCAATAATTTTTCCAATTCCATTTTTAACGTGGAAATAATCTTTAGACTCATCCAATTTAGAAATATCAAAACCATCCTTTGAATCTGATTGCATACCATCTATTGATAAATAATTAGCAAGAGTATCTTTTAATTCAATGTTATTAGCAAAAGTTTCCCCTAAACCTAAATATTTAGTGCGGCAAGCATGATAAATAATATTTGAAGATAATGTATTTTCGGTTTCTTTACATTCTAAAAGAAAGAATTTGTCACCGAGTTTTTCTTCTAATAATTGAACTCTGTTACCTTTATTTTGAATATCTCCATCAGCTATAAGTAATACACTACTTGTTGTTAAAAGAGCATTTAATCCACGATCATCCAAGTGATCCGTGAATTCATCACTGAAATCCCAATGAGTTAAATTACTGCCTGCATATTCCACAAATGTATAGTGATAATTAGGCATTAACCGTTGAATATCCGATGATCTGAATTTATATAAGCTAAGTTGATTCGGTTGGTCGTTGTTTGCGAGACCTTCCTCTTTTTTCACCACTTCTAAATATTTCTGCATATATTTAGTGATATAGAGCCGATCTGTAATACCTTCAATCCAAATCGTACAGTTAGCCAAATAAACAGAAGATGGACGTACACCTAATGAAGCAAGTAAGTCACGATCACGGTCACAACGATAAATTTTAAACTCAAATTCGTTAGACGAACCTTGTTTTGGTTGTTTCACAAATTTTTGAATCATTACTTGGTCAGATTCATCCGCCATATCAAGTAAGTGATTTGAATGTGTAGTAAAGAAATAATAATGTGGTGTTTCGTTTAAGTAGAAATTCATCAATTGACGAACCATACCTGCGTGCATATGAAGCTCGGGTTCTTCGATAAAGAAAGCATGGGTTTTATCTTCATGAATAAATGCTTCATATGTCAAAATAATGGCTTGTTGTAGACCATCACCTAAATTATAGATTGCGAATTGATCGTCATTGCCTATTTTAATATGAACAACATCAATTTCATTTCCATATTCATCTTTACCAAATTTAGGAATTAAAGTGACAGGTTCGTTATCAAAAAAATATTGGCTCAATTTTTCTTGATAAACTTTAATTAGTTCACGTTGCTTTGGTTCACCTAGTAGATGGACTTTTAGTTCATAATATAGGCGCTCTCCTGTAACTATATTGTCCTTATTAAATTTATTTGGGTTTTTGAAATAGTCTTTTTGGGCACGTTCAATATAAGGATATTTACCTTCTGAGTCTGTAACAGGGCGCATACCACGTAGAATTGGTATATAAAATTTAGGTTGTATGAAAATCGGATGTAATTCTTGTTGAACTTCTTGGGTGAAATGCTGTGTAGCTAATCGGGTATTGTTATTTGAATATAATTCTCCCAATTTACCTAATTGACGTAGACTTTCTAGAGCATTTGAAAATTGATTAACTACTGATCCAATATTACTTGGTCTAATATCTGAAATATATGATACAAACTGATTGAAATGTGGATTATTGTTTGTATAAACACCTGAAAAATCTTTTTTATACTTGCTTATTTTTCTAAATTGTAAAGAATTATACAATTGTTGTCCTTTATCAGTTATAAATAATCCTCTTAAAAATCGGCTTTTCCCAGCATTATTCTTACCGATAAAAAAATTTAATCTTTTAATTTCTATAATTTCATCGTAATTAGTTTCAGTATCATTGTTTGAACTATAGTCTTCTAAATTTTCAGCCCAATAGTATAATTTTTCTGTCATAAATTTCTTCTAAGCATTCTATTATTATACTTATGATTTTATAGAAAAATAATTTTATTTAGAATATAAAAAATCAGTACTTATTAAAGAAAAACTATCTTTCGGCGGCTTTTTTTCTTAAATGCTCTTGCTACCCAAAAACCAAGAGTGGATCAAAGAAGAATTAATATAGCCACCCTTTGATGCACTAGTGAACCTGAATGGTGCAATCTGGTACATTTTTTAGGCATTTTAAAGATGGATAAATCATCCTCATTCTTTCTACCTATGCTTATGTAGCTCATTTCTCTTTCATTCTGACCAAATCCACTTAATTTTATATTGTGGCACGCTTAATGCTTTTATTTATATACAACATAAATAGAGGAGAGCAATACACTTGATCACTCAATCACAGACATCGGTTAACCATGCATGTATAAAAACAATAGCAAGGACATGAGCAAGAAAAATGGAATAAACCGGTGAAATAATCAACTAACTCTACTTTCAAGCAAGCCCCATCTCAATGTTATGGGGCTTTTTTTTGCCATTTCATTCCGGTTTATTCGCCAAGCCCAAATAACTAAAAATTGGCACGCATTCTGCATTTGTTTAAGTAATACAAAACATAATTTTCGTAATACTTAAGGAGATGCACATGAATACGGTTCAAGCTAAAAAAAACCTGCATCCGTTTAAAAAATTCCTGATCGAATTATTCAGCGTACGTGCTGGTTTATACATCAAACAAGACCTGACTTTTAAAGGATCAAACCGTGCCTAAACAAAAATTGGCACGAATCAGTGTGACTGTGCCGGAATCGACCTTGGCTGCTTTAGATCAGCGCATTGTTGAAGAACACTATGAAAACCGTTCTCAGGCCATTGTCGACATGATCAACAAGCACCTGATTGAAGACCTGGAACAGCGCAATGAAGTGATGGTAGGGACTTTAACCTTGTTATATGACGTGAGTTTAAAAGCGCTTCGGACACAATTAATTGATTTGCAACAACAGTTTTTAAGTCAGGTGATCAGTTCACTGCATATTCAGCTAGATGACAACAAGGTGATGGAAGTCATGCTGATACAGGGCTTGAGCTCAGATCTCAAACACATTGGCCAGCAATTTACCGCATTAAAAGGGGTCATTAAAGGCCATCTGGAATTAATGGATGCCGTCATGCCTCCTATTCCACAAAATGAAAATAAAGCAGGAGTTTAGCCATGCAGACTTTATGGACAATTCAAGATTGGCAGCAGGCTTATCAGCAGCAACAGATTCAGATTCAAGACTTGCTGACTTATGTAAGCAGTTTTGAAAATGAAGACTATGCCTGGATTTCAATTGCCTCAGCAGAACAATTACAAGCACAGATTGATGCGTTAAAAGGTCAATCGCTAGATGATTTACCCCTCTACGGCATTCCATTTGCAGTCAAAGACAATATTGATGTTGCGGGTTTTTATACCACTGCAGCGTGTAAAGAAGCAGCGTATTTAGCCACTCAAGATGCAACTGTCGTGGCGAAACTAAAAGCTGCCGGTGCAATCGTGGTGGGTAAAACCAATCTGGACCAGTTTGCTACCGGTCTGGTTGGTGTACGTTCACCTTATGGGGCAGTGAAGAACAGCTTTAATCCTGAATATATCAGTGGTGGTTCAAGTTCAGGTTCCAGTGTGGCAGTCGCGAATGGTCAAGTACCTTTTAGTTTAGGTACAGATACGGCAGGTTCAGGACGTGTACCGGCAGGACATAACAACATTGTCGGTTTAAAGCCGACCAAAGGCTGGTTTTCGACTTCAGGCCTGATTCCGGCTTGCCGCACCATTGATGTGATTTCTATTTTTGCCTTAACGGTGGATGATGCCTGGCAGGTGGCGCAAGTCATGCAAGGCTATAACGCAGCCGATGAATATTCACGTCAACATCCAGCCAATGTGCCGACGCAATTTTCCAAAGGCAAAATTGCCATTCCTGCCCAGCTGGAATTTTATGGCGATGCTGAAACTGAAAAAGCATTCGAGCAAGCCGTTGAACGGGTAAAAGGCTTAGGTTATACCGTTGAAACGATTGATTTTAGCATTTTCAATCAACTAGCAGCTGCTTTATATAACAAGGCCTGGGTCGCTGAACGTACTAGCGCTGTTGAAAAAATGGTGGCACGTGAAGTTACCCATCCTGTGATTAATCAGATCATTAGCCAGGCGGATAACTTTAATGCCGTGGAGATGATGCAGGCGGAATATGAGCGTGCACAGCTATCTCGAAAAATCAATCTGGCACTGGCGGACTTTGATGCACTGATGGTGCCAACCGCACCGACCATCTATAAGATTGCCGATGTGGAAGCCGATCCATTGCTGAAAAATAGCCATATGGGCGCTTATACCAATTTTGTCAATTTTGCCGATTTATCAGCCTTGGCACTGCCAAATAGCATTCGCGCGGATGGTTTACCGAGTGGCGTCACTTTTATTGCACCTGCATGGATGGATCAGGCTTTAGCGCAGTTTGGACAAAGCTGGCAACAATCTGTTGAGCTGCCTTTAGGCACATCCAATCAATTCTATAAAAAATCCTTAAATATTTCATCGGCGCATTCAGTCAAGTTGGCTGTTGTTGGCGCGCATCTGACCGGGATGCCTCTGAATTTTCAGCTCACTACACGCAAGGGTACTTTGCTGCAAAAAACCAAAACGGCACCGAATTACAAACTTTTTGCCTTAAAAAATACCACGCCACCTAAACCGGGCCTGCAATGTACACAACACGGTGGGCATGCGATCGAAGTTGAAGTTTGGGACATTCCATTTGCGCTGTTCGGACAGATTGTTGCTGAAGTTCCGGCACCTTTGGGGATCGGCAATGTGCAACTGGCGGATGGCAGCTGGGTTAAAGGCTTTATCTGTGAAGGCTATGCTTTAGAAGACGCCACTGATATTAGCCATTTCGGTGGCTGGCGTGACTATATTCAATCCAAACAAATTTCAAATACTAAATTTAAATGTGAATGCATAGGGGAAATCGCACAATGATCAAAAAAGCAAGTCTGGCAGCCTCAGTGTGCTGCGCAATGTTATTCAGTGGTTGTGACAATACCGCTAAAGTACCTGAACCAAATGCCAAGGCAGAAGGACGTGTGACTACTCAGCCCATCCGGATTGGTTATAGTGACTGGCCGGGATTTGTGGCCTGGCAAGTGGCGATTGAAAAAGGCTGGCTGGAAGATGCCGGAGTTAATGCCGATTTTAAATGGTTTGACTATTCTGCTTCACTCTCTGCATTCGCAGCGAATCAGCTGGACGCCGTACTGGTCACCAATGGTGATAATCTGGTCACTGGTTCTGGCGGCACCAAGGGTGTGATGATCATGGCGACTGATTATTCAGCTGGAAATGACGTGATTATTGCCAAGAATGGCATTAACTCAATTGAGGATCTGCGCGGTAAAACGATTGCAACTGAAAAAGGCCTGGTCGATCACTTGTTACTGTCCACTGCACTAGATGATGCCAAGGTTAAACTGAATGAAGTTAAACTGGTCAATACCATGACCAATGAATTGCCACAGGTTTTTGCTACTCCCGATATTGATGCGATTGCAGTATGGCAGCCGGTGGCGAATCAAGCGCTATCTGCAGTGGCCGGTTCAAAAATCATTTTCACCTCTAAAGACAAGCCGGGATTAATCTACGATACCTTGACCGTGAATCCGACTCATCTGGAAGCCAATAAAGAGCAATGGAAAAAGGTGATTCAGGTCTGGGATAAAACTGTCAAATACATCAATGACCCGGCGACTCGTGAAGATGCTGCACAGATCATGTCCAAACGTGTCGGGGTCGATGCGAAAACTTATATGCAGTTTCTTGACGGCACCCATTTACTCGATTTAGCAGCGAACAAGAAAGTCTTTACCAAAGGTGATGGCTTCGACTCGATCTATGGTTCCAGCTACCATGTGAACAAGTTCAATGTGACCAACCGCATTTATACGACTGAAATGAACGTGGACGGCGTGATTGTTCCAACGCTGGTACAAGAGCTGCAATAAAGCCTGATCTCGTGCATAAAAAATCCCCGGTCTGGGGATTTTTTATTGTCAGATGAATAGGGTTCTTTCATAAATCATTTTGAATCACTACAAATAAAATTCCCTCTCCTTGTAGGAGAGGGTTAGGGAGAGGTTCTTTCTAAGAAATCCCTTCATCCTCTTACGAAGCAATGCTTCTCATTCCAGAGGGGGAAGGAACTTTCAATATCCATTTAAATATGAATATAATGATCATTTTTTGATTTATGAAAGAACGCTAATATTAAAACATTAAAGCTGCGTACTTTTGGAAAAGACATTGATAAAAATAATACCAATGATCATAAACGCCAGACCGATCAGCGCGGGAAGATCCAGTTGCTGTTTAAATACCAAGAGGCCAACCGTTGAAATCAGGATAATGCCGGCACCAGACCAGATTGCATAGGCAATGCCCATCGGAATGGTTTTCATGGTTAGCGACAGGAAAAACAGGGCAACGGCATAACCGGCAATGGTGGCAAGTGAAGGCCAGAGCACGCTAAAACCATTGGAAGCTTTCAATGCAGAAGTCGCAATGACTTCTGCGATGATGGCAATCGACAAATATAAAAAAGACATATTTCTCCCTATACCACCCGTTCTGCATGATGTATCAGATGATCCTGTTCTGACTTCAGCCAGTTTTCAGCTTCCGCAGTCGTTGGTGTCGTGTGTTGAAACTCATAATCCGGCTGGTACATATCCAGTTCAAAAATCAGGTCGATTTTACGATCATCTAAAATTACGTGCTGAACCAGACTGCTTTCATTGAAAACTTCAAAATTTCCCAGCTTAAAGGCTTTGCCTATTTCGCTTGTGCGCGTGCTATAAGTTTTAGCTTGACCATCAGTACCGATAGAAACCTCAAAACTTTCCAACAAGGCAAACACGGTCGGATCGACAGCTTTCAAATCCATTTGAGCTACTGCACTTTGTACTTCAGGCAAACGCGTCAGGGCATAAGCAATATGATCACCACAAATAATCAGGCCACCATCCATTTCCAGGGATTGGCCAGATTGAACATCAATCGCAGATTGCAGCCGCAAGCCTAAAAACAGGCCACGTTGTACCTGCTGGCGCCAGTCTTCGACATAGACATTACTTGGAGAGAATTCCAGAATGCAGTTGCCAATTGCATGCAACCTGGCTGGTTCCGGCCACTGCACATGATTCTGGTAATTGGCGTAGTCTTTCACTTCCCAGGACAATAGCTGGCTGGCGTTATCCCAAAGCGTATTACCAATCCAGCCTTGGCGTTCCTGAACAGCAGTTCCCGTCTGGCTTTTTAGACGAAGATCAATGGTAAAACTGCGCGACTGAAACCAGTACACAATGGTATTTTCATCGGTCAGGCCATTATAAAAACTGATGCTTTTACGCCGGAAAGCACCGTATAAAAAGCCCGGAATAATCTCTGGCTGAGGGATAGTGGGCTTTAAAGTTTTAATTACTTCAAACAGATTCATGATGCTGTCTCCGCCTGTTCTTCAAGTCCAAAAGAGGAAAGTGGTACAGCATTTTTTAAGACCAGCTCACCGCTAGCGACGCGCTGTTTTAAATATTGAAAGGTCTGGGCGGTCTGATTAAACAGATGCTCCCCCCCGATCAGGGCAGAATATTTGGAATTTTCAGTGTGAATAACCGGTTCAATCACGGTGTCATAATTGCAGGCGCAAAACAGCGGGAATGAATAACGTTCTTCCGAGACCTTTTTCACGCGGTGCTTGGTGGCGAGATATTTACCATTTGACAGAATTTCCATCATGTCACCGATATTCATCACCAGGGTATTTTCAATCACTGGAATGTCGATCCATTCGCCGGCTTTATTCAAAACCTGTAAGCCAGGCGCGGTTGGTAACAGCAGGGTAAAGCATTCGTAATCGGTATGTGCGCCAATACCTTCGGCATCTTGCACTTCCGGATTATAGGGATAATGAATCAAGCGTAGCTGACTTGGTGCATCAGTAATTTTGCTTTCAAAAAAATCCTCACGAACGCCCAACGCCAGTGCAAAGGCAGAAAAAATCTGCCGGCTGATCTCACGCAGATGGCTGTAGTATTGGCTGACATTAGACTTGAAGTTTGGATAGTTTGGCCATAAGGTAGGGCCAAGTAAAGGACAGTTTTTTTGTGTACCCTGATAATCATAATTGACATCATAGGCTTCTTTTAAGTCATAACTGTTGCCGGCAAACTGTTCTTCGCCAATCGGCACATAGCCACTATGGTTTTTTGATTTGCCAATATAGTGCTGCATTTTGGTGTCCAGATCCTGAGAAAAATAGGACTGGGTCATTTCAATCAGGGCTTTGGCGTAATCAAAATTAAACTGGCTACCTTGCAGATAAAGAAATCCGACTTCTTTACAGGCATGATCCAGAGCATGAGCAACTTCAATACGATCGGCTAAATCCGGACTTTGTAATTTTGAAATATCAACCAGTGGGAGTACATATTGCGCTTGCATGACAATCACCTCTAATGTTGGTCGTCCAACACAGCGATTAAAACCTTCGGGTCGTCCTGAAGGCATTTTGAATAAGATTATTTATTGCTGCTGACCTTGGTCATACGCGGAATGACTGGCAGTTCTGCCAGTGCCGGATCCAATTCATCTTCTTCAGCATGCACCAGATAATCGACATGTTGTCTTAACTGTTTAAATTCAGGACTAAGCATGACGTCTGGATGGCGTGGACGAGGTAGATCAACTTCAATAATTTCCTTGATTTCACCCGGATTGGCTTTCAGTGCAACAATACGGTCGGCCAGTAAAATGGCTTCATCCATATCGTGGGTCACAAAAATAATGGTGATATCAATGTTTTGCCACAGGTCCATCAGGTGACGCTGCATTTTTTGCCGCGTATGTGGATCAAGTGCCCCAAAAGGTTCATCCATCAACAGGATTTTCGGTTCATTGACCAAAGCCCGGGCAATCGCGACACGCTGTTTCATCCCGCCAGACAACTCATGCGGATACTGGTTTTCATACTTTTCCAGACCAATGATATTAATCCATTCACGTGCTTGCGCTTCTGCTATCGCATTGCTGGCGCCTTTCATTTTCGGACCAAACATCACATTTTCTTTGACCGTTTTCCATGGAAACAGGGTATAGCCTTGAAATACCATGCCACGTTCAGGACTTGGACCCACGATGGGTGTCCCATCAACTAAAATTTCGCCGCTTGTATATGGATCTAGTCCTGCTACCACTCGGCTAAAAGTGGATTTACCGCAACCTGATGGCCCAATCACACAGATAAACTCGCGTTTATGAATTTTTAAATCCAGCTGATTCAAAATTGTGCGTTCGGTTTTGCCATGCCTAAATACCTGGCTGAGTTTTTTTGCTTCTAGAATGACAGGGCGGGCATAAATCGAATCGAAATAAGCTTTGGCATTAAATTCTGTGGTTGTCATTATTTTGCTCCTGCTTTCCATTTAAATAGGTGTTGTCCCAGTTTCATTAATGCCACATCACAGATCAGTCCAATCACCCCGATAATTAAAATTGCCGCATAGACATTGTCAAAGTTCTGATAACGCGCCTGCTGGGTAATAAACCAAGTAATGCCGGAAGTAGCACCAATCAGTTCAGATACAATCAAATAGGTCCAGGCCCAGCCTAAAAGCACACGTAAATCACGGTAAATATCTGGCAGTGAAGCAGGAATCACCACATGAAACAGGCTTTTAAGCTTATTAGTGCCGAGGGTATAACCCGCTTCAATCAGGCCACGATCGACCATGCGGGTGGTATTGGCAATAATCAGGATTTGCTGAAACAGGGTTCCAATCACAATAATGGCAATTTTTGGTGCATCGTTAATCCCTAAAATAGCCACTGCCAATGCACCAAAGGCTGGAGCAGGCAAGTAACGGAAGAACTCGACAAAGGGTTCAGTCAGCTGAGATATTTTTTGTGAAAAACCGCACAGGATTCCTAATGGAATACCGATCAGCGAAGCAATGAAAAAGGCACTAAATACCAGCTTGATACTGTGCCAAAGACTTTGATGAAACCAGGGTGCATCCGCTTGAGCCGGTGGAGTAATAAATGCGGTTACTAGAGCTTTGGCCACTTCATGCGGTGCAGGTAAATAGATTGGATTGACCAGCAAGCCTTGCGGCGGTTCAGCGCCTGCATTGACCGCATTTTGCGCTTCTGCATAAAACACCGCTTTATCGATCCGGCTTTCGACCTGAAAATAGGCAACACTGCCTGAGTGGGTAATTTGAATTTGTGGATGCCAAATAAAGGGCAAGTAACTTACTGCACACCAGATCAGAATTGGTATTAAAAAAGACCCCAAGCCAAACAGCAATTTATTTCTTTGACTGAGTTCACGTGCAACGTAACTCATAGTGTTGCCCCTCAATATTACAAATTTTATAAAACGTAATACTGTTAAGCAAAATGGATGCCACTTTTTAAATAATTTTTTTATTCATATAAGGCAGTTGGCTGTTAGTTTCAATTTATGAAATTTTAAAAAACCCGTACAGTTTTACTTTGATTGCTTGCCAGTTGGTGGAAATCCAGCAGATAAAAGAACCAATGGTCACTAAAATTGCCCCTTGCCAAAATTCACTCGACAGCCGGGTTTGTAAAATCAGCATGGAAATTAAGGTAGAAAAGATAGGACTGAAATAGGACAAGGTCACTAAAATGGTGATATTGCCTTGAATAATGCCGACATTCCAGGCGGCATAGCCAAGCGCAGTGACACAGGACACCAGCAATATATATAGACATGTGCTGAGATTAAAGTGCGGGATTGCGGTGAAGTCATGAGTAAAAAACAGTTTAGTCCAGAGCACCAAAGTAATGGCCACAAAGAACAGAGCAATCGGATTATGTCCCTGGCTATATTTTTTGGTCATCACACAATAAAGTGACCATAGGCTTGCACCCAGAAAAGCCAGCAGGTAGCTGGTCGGGTTGATTTGTATATTTTCTGAAAGGGTCGCCCAGCTCATCGACTGGTTGCCCGTTTGCGTCAGTACAATTCCCAATAAACTAATGGCTAAGCCCGCCACAACGAAACCATTAAACTTGATTTCTTTAAAAATGATCAGCATGACAATAGTTAAACTCGGCCATAAATAGTTGACCAGGCTTACTTCAATCGCTTGTTGTGGCGTTTGCGACAGGGCAATCGCATATGAAAAACACAGCTCATAAATGACAAATAGAACGGCTGCAAAAATGAGATAACTTTTTGGAACCTGCTTTAATTTGGGAATACCAAATAACAGCAGCAGAATACAGGCACTGAAGCTATACATCAGGGTGACCGCCAAATCTGCACCGATACTGGCACTAATTTTTTTCAGCAAACCCACAATTGAAGACCATTGCAAAATTGCACTAAAACCGATCAATGTTGCAAGATTTCTATACATAGGAAGTGCTAAGAAGCTGTCAGGACAGGTTCTGGGAAGATAAAAAGATTGATGATTATAGCAATTTATACTTAAAGTGGTTGCTAGACTAGCCATCTAGCATAATCAAAATAAATGCTTAAATTGAGGTTTAATGGAAAAAAGCCACCGGTTGAGGCGACTTTTTTAAATAATGATGATCTCATTGTTTTTGCAACTCAGTCCGGTTACAGAATATTATGCCAGGCAGACGGCGCATCGATTAGAACGCGTCGGGCGTATGCGAGTTATCCATACTTTTAATGTCCTTTTTATATTTTAAAACTCTTATTTTTAAAGCAGGAAAATCCATACCAGAAATGATTTCCCCTTAAAACTGTGAGCAGCTTTAAGGGGAAATGGAGAATAGAAGATCACATTAAGACAGCATTACTGAAGCAGTTCAACACCGGTCACTTTTTGAATGTCTTCAAAGCTGACGTCTTTCGCCAGTTCCACCAGTTTGATCCCGTCAGCGGTAATATCGAGTACACCCAAGTCGCTAATAATGCGGTGTACCACGCCTTTACCGGTTAGCGGCAGGGCACAGTGCTCGACAATTTTTGGCGTGCCATCTTTGGCACAGTGTTCCATCAACACCACGACTTTTTGCACACCCGCAACCAGATCCATGGCACCGCCCATGCCTTTGACTTTTTTACCCGGAATCATCCAGTTGGCCAAATCGCCGGTTTGGGAAACTTCCATGGCACCTAAAATGGCAATGTTGACATGGCCGCCACGAATCATGGCAAAAGAATCGGCGCTAGAGAAAAAAGCCGCGCCTTTACGGGCAGTGACCGTTTGCTTGCCGGCATTAATCAAGTCTGCATCGACCGTTTCCTGAGTTGGGAATTCACCAATACCCAATAAGCCATTTTCCGACTGTAGCCAGACATCCATATTTTCAGGAATATAGTTTGCCACTAGCGTTGGCAAGCCAATACCTAAATTGACATAGAACCCATCTTCCAGTTCCAAAGCGGCACGCTGTGCCATTTCATTACGAGTCCAAGCCATTTATACCGCCTCCGCTTTTAATGTCATTTGTTCGATGCGTTTTTCAGGATGGTTATTTAAAACAATCCGGTTGATATAAATGCCGGGAAGATGAATTTCATCGGGATCCAAATCGCCAATTTCGACAATTTCTTCCACTTCAGCAATGCTGATTTTTCCCGCCATGGCACAGACCGGATTAAAGTTTTGTGCGGTTTTGCGGAAAATCAGATTCCCGGCTTTATCGGCTTTATAGGCTTTGACCAAGGCAATATCTGCAGTTAATGAATTTTCCAGAATATATTCCTTACCCTCAAATTTACGAACTTCTTTACCTTCGGCAATTAAAGTGCCGACACCGGTCTGGGTAAAAAAGGCTGGAATACCGGCACCGCCAGCACGAAGTTTTTCAGCCAGTGTACCTTGCGGGGTCAGTTCGACTTCCAGTTCGCCATTTAAATATTGACGTTCAAATTCTTTGTTTTCACCGACATAAGATGAAATCATTTTTTTGATTTGTTTGGTTTCCAGTAAAAGACCCAAACCAAAACCATCTACACCGGCATTGTTGGAAATACAGGTCAGTTGTTTGGCACCTGTATCTTTGAGTGCTGCAATGAGTGCTTCCGGGATACCACATAAACCGAAGCCACCGACCGCCAGGGTTTGACCATCCTGAACAATATCCTGTAATGCAGCCTGTGCATTTTCATAAACTTTATTTAGCATTTGATCCCTCTTTTTATTCCTGGTCAGTCCTGGGTATGACCGAATTGCAACTTTTTATAAATTTCCTGCATGACGTTTTAACCCTGAGAAAATCATGCAGTTTTGCTTTAAGCACCTTTTGTTTGCCAATAGGCATTGGCATAGTTTGATGGATTATTGCGCTTTAACACCTGACTGATGCTACGGCTAGCCTGCATTAGGGCATCCAAGTTGATACCGGTTTCAAACCCCATCTTGGACAATAAATAGTACAAGTCTTCCGTGGCCACATTGCCCGAAGCACCTTTGGCATAGGGGCAACCGCCTAAACCGGCAATCGAAGAGTCAAATATCCGAATGCCTTGATTCAACGATTGATAGATATTGGCAATCGCCATGCCGTAAGTATTATGAAAATGTCCGGCTAAAACCTGGCTGTCTAATTCGGCAAGGCAAACATCCCACACCTTTTTCACCCGATCGGGAGTGGCAGTACCGATGGTTTCACCCAAGGACACTTCATAGCAGCCCATGTCCAGTAAGCGTTTACTGACTTTGGCAACTTGCTGCGGATCAATGGCGCCTTCATAAGGGCAATCCACCATACAGGAAACATAACCACGAACCTTGATATCATTGGCTTTAGCTGCTGCCATCACATCGGTGAACTTCTCAAAACTTTCATCAATGGAACAGTTGATGTTTTTGCGGGTAAAACTTTCAGAAGCTGCGGTAAACACCGCAACCTCTTTACATCCCACAGCCAGTGCAGACTCAAAACCTTTCAGGTTTGGAGTAAGTAAACTGAACTGAATATTCGGATCTTGCGGCAATTGGGCAAACAGCACATCACTGTCTGCCATTTGCGGCACCCATTTGGCCGAAACACAGGAACCCACTTCAATCGCCTGCAAACCGGTTTTCATTAAATCCAGAATCAGATTTTTCCGGTCATCTAGCGTCAGCGGCGTCTTTTCATTTTGCAGGCCATCGCGTGGCCCGACCTCTACAATTTTGACAAAATCAGTCATGCAACTTCCTCCGCCAGGGCCTGAAACTCCACCAGTTCATCACCGGCTTTGACCTGGTCACCGGCCTGGAAATAGGACGCTGCAATAATGCCGTCATGCGGTGCACGAATTGAATATTCCATTTTCATGGCTTCCAGGGTCATCAGCACATCGTCTTTTTTCACCTGATCATTCGCCGCAACCAGATCGG
>NZ_DJDC01000101.1:0-9922 GCF_002430855.1 Acinetobacter sp. UBA5934
TTTTAGTCATTTCAATCTTTGTCGGAGTTGTAGGTGGGTTTGGTATTTATCAAGTACAGGAGAAACTCAAGCCTACTGAGATTATTTATTCAGAATTAAATACGAGTTGGTCAGATTGGCAAATTGAAGCTTTTGATCGGAGTTGTAAGGCAAAGTACTCACAGTTAAAACCAAACTGGTCTTCAGAAAAAATTGCTAAAATATGTACGTGTTATGTTAGTTATATAGTGGAAAAAACTGATTATCCAAGATCAGGAAAATTGAGTAATGTCATAGCGAATGAGGGTATTCGAGAATGTCGTTAAATGATAATCAGCGAAACAAGCATGTAACAAAATTTCTAGAATTATTAGATGCATGTTATGACGGAAAATTAAAGATATTTAGTGATGAGTTTTCAAATTTTAATGATACTTTTTATGAAAAATTAAAAAAAGAAGTACAGCGTGCAAAAGTTGGTACTATTTCTTTAAAAAAAGAAGATACTTTCAAAAAATATAACTTTTTTCTAGAGTATAAACTTTGGGAAAAAAATAATACTGATATGAAAATGAAAAAATTTGACTTAAATATTGATGGATTAATTAAAAGTATATGTAAATGAGAAAGGGAGCAAAAAGCTCCCTTATTAGGTTATTTGCATGCTCCAGGAACACGACAGGCACAACTGGATGGAGCATGACAAGCATGATCATCTCCACATCTTGCAGCTATTGTGAAATCTGGGTATGGGCCAAACCAAATTTCATACAATTCCTTGGTCCGTTTAAATGTGTTTTCTAAATTTTGTTGATCTAACTCATCATGAATTCCAAAATATGGGTAATGATGTAAGTAAGTGCCAAAAACCTTCAAACTATCCATATGATAACTGCGTGTATCTAAAATATGAGCATGCCAAAATTCGTCTACTAATTTATTAGGTACAAGATTTTCTTTAGGGTAGAAGTATTTTAGGGTTAAAAATCGTTTGTACTCTTGTTCAGCAAATTGAAATACATCTTTGGACATCACAGCTTCTTTACCAGATGTGAGTTTAAATTTTAGTTTTTCAAAATTCATAGCCATAATTGAAGCAGGCAAAATTGTGCATTTTAAAGCTGAATCTTTTGTTAAGTTGATTGCTAAATTTGTCATGAGTTTTCCTTTCGTTATTAAAGTGTTTTATGTAGTCGGTGTGTCTACGAAAGGAATAATGACATTTTGAATATGTATAAAAAGGGACAAATAAGGGACAAAAAAACCCCGCTTGCGCGGGGTTCTTTTTATCTTGGTATTTAAGAATTAAACACGTTCGATAATCGTTGCGATACCTTGACCAAGACCGATACACATAGTCGCAAGACCGATTTGCGTATCTTGCTGTTCCATTACGTTCAGCAATGTAGTCGTGATACGCGCACCAGAACAACCCAATGGGTGACCCAAAGCAATTGCACCACCGTTCAGGTTCACACGGTCTTGCTGGTCATAAATGCCTAAGCCTTTAAGAACAGACAAACCTTGTGCAGCAAACGCTTCGTTTAACTCAAAAGTTTGAATGTCAGCAATTGACAAGCCAGCACGTTTAAGCGCTTTTTGAGTTGCTGGAACTGGACCGTAACCCATGATCGCAGCGTCACAGCCTGCAACCGCCATAGAGCGGATCACAGCACGTGGCTTAAGACCAAGCGCTTGAGCACGTTCAGCAGACATAAGCAACATAGCTGAAGCACCGTCAGACAATGCTGAAGATGTAGCCGCAGTTACAGAACCGCCTTTAGGGTCGAATACTGGACGTAGCGCTTTGAACGCTTCAAGGTTGGCATCTGGACGAATCACTTCATCGATGTCGCACAGGATTTTGAAACCGTTTTGGTCATGACCTTCAACACCAATAATTTCGTTTTTGAAACGACCTTCTTGTGTTGCAGCCCAAGCGCGGCGGTGAGATTCCACACCGAACGCATCCTGTTCTTCACGGGTAATGCCGTTCATGCGACCTAACATTTCAGCGGTTAAGCCCATCATGTTAGACGCTTTAGCATAGTGCTTAGAAGCTTCTGGGTTCAGGTCGATGCCGTGCATCATGCCTACGTGGCCCATGTGCTCTACACCACCAATGATGAAGATATCACCCTGGTTAGTCGCAATTTGCGCAGCAGCCGTGTGGATTGCCTGCATAGAAGAACCACAAAGACGGTTTACCGTTTGACCTGCAACAGTTTTTGGAAGATCAGCCAATAACGCGATGTTACGACCGATGTTCATACCTTGCTCTAGGGTCTGGTTTACACAGCCCCAGATCACGTCTTCAACTTCGTTGGTGTCAAACTGGTTACGAGCAACCAAGGCACGAACTAACTCAGCAGATAAGCTGTCAGCACGTACATTGCGGAACATACCGTTTTTGGTTTTACCCATTGCTGAACGTACGCCATCAACGATGACAACGTCACGCGGATTTAAAGTAGCCATTCACGTTGCTCCTTAACCGTAGAATTTTTTGTTGTTAGCAGCCATGTCACGCAACATTTGTGGCGCTTCATAAGCCTTACCTAAGTGTGCATATTTGTCGCAAAGTGCAACGTATTCAGCAACACCTGTTTGGTCGATGTAACGTGCAGGGCCGCCACGGAATGGAGGGAAACCAACACCCATAATCATCGCCATATCTGCTTCAGAAGCAGTTGCAACAATGTTGTCTTCCAGGCAACGAACAGTTTCGTTACAGAAAGCCAGCATCATACGGTCAATGATTTCCTGAGCATCAAATTCACGTTTTTCCGCAGTTGCAACAGATGCAACAAGCTCATACGCAGTTGGATCAACCACTTTGGCTTTTTTGCCTTTACGGTCAAGTTCATACTTGTAGAAACCAACGTCGTTCTTTTGACCCAGACGTTTTGCTTCGTACATGGTTTGAATCGAACCTTTGAAGTCCGGTTTCATACGGTCAGGGAAGCCTTCAGCCATCACTTCTGCGCCGTGAACGCCAGTGTCGATACCGACAACGTCCATTAGGTAAGCAGGGCCCATAGGCCAGCCGAATTTTTCCATCACTTTATCGATTTGCTGGAAGTCCGCACCGTCTTTAAGTAGAAGGTCGAATGCACCGAAGTAAGGGAACAATACACGGTTTACCAGGAAGCCCGGGCAGTCGTTTACAACGATAGGTGTTTTACCCATTTTCTGAGCAAGAACCACAGTGGTCGCGATTGCTTCAGCAGAAGTTTTCTCACCACGGATCACTTCTACAAGTGGCATCATGTGCACCGGGTTGAAGAAGTGCATGCCGACGAAGTTTTCAGGGCGTTGCAGGTTTTCAGCCAAACGTGTGATTGAAATGGTTGAAGTGTTAGAAGCAATGATCGTGTTTTCACGAACGTTCTTCTCGGTTTCAGCCAATACAATGCCTTTTACTTTCGGGTTTTCAGTCACCGCTTCAATCACGATATCCACTTCTTTAAACTCGTCATAGCTTAAAGTCGGACGGATACGGGCAAGGGTTTCACCCATTTGCGCAGGTTTCATTTTCTTGCGTTCAACTTGCTTGGTCAGCAAGCCATTCGCTTCTTTCATCCCTAGTGCAAGTTGTGGATTACCAATGTCTTTCATGATGATTGGTGTGCCTTTGCTTGCCGCCTGGTAAGCAATACCACCACCCATGATACCCGCGCCAAGTACAGCAGCCTGGTTTACAGGATGAGCACCTTTTTCATATTTTTTAGAGGTTTTCTTCACCACCTGGTCGTTGATGAATAAACCGATCAACGCGCCAGCTTGTGGAGTCACCGCAGCTTTAGCAAAACCTTCAGCTTCTACTTTTAAAGCTTCGTTACGTGGAAGGCTTGCACCTGCTTGTAATGAGTCAAGAAGAAGTTTAGGCGCAGGGTATTGAGCAGGATTTGCTTTTGCAAGAACCGCACCTTTCGCCGAATTGAACGCCATCATTTGTTCGATTGGGTTCAATTTAACTGGGTCAAGTTTTTCCTGACGTTTTGCTTTCCAGTCTACACGGCCAGCAAGTGCCTGTTTAACCAGGTCAATCGCAGCATCTTGAAGTTTGTCCGCAGCCACAACCGCATCAACAGCACCGTCTTTCAGTGCAGCAGCAGGTTTTTTAGGATTAGCCATCGCCATCCATTCAACCGCATTGTCGATACCAATCAAACGGCTTAAACGAACCGTACCACCGAAACCAGGGTAGATGCCGAGTTTAATTTCAGGAAGACCGACTTGAGCAGCTTCTGACATCACACGGTAGTCACACACCAGGCACATTTCAAAACCACCGCCCAATGCCATACCATTGATTGCAGCAACTTTAGGAATCTCTAAATCTTCAAATGCATTAAAGATGTCGTGAACAGGCAATGCCCAATCCACAATCGCTTTTTCACCTTGTGCGAAGTTGTCACCGAATTCAGTGATGTCAGCACCAACGATAAATGTTGATTTAGCAGAAGTAACGATTAAACCTTTCACTTCGCTATTTGCTTTAACCGCTTCAATTGCAGCTTTAAAATCTTCAATTGTTGCACGGTTAAATTTGTTGACCGACTCACCTTGTAAGTCAAAGCGGAATTCTGCAATTCCGTCCGAAAGCATTTGGACGGTAATGGCATTGCCAGCGTGGATCATGCCTGATCTCCTTTATTTTGGAGGACTTCTAAGTTGATGTTGTGAAGCAAGCGCGCATTTCCCGCGCACTTTTTTACTTCGCTAATCTTACGATAACTATATCCAAAAAGAACATAACAAGTTGTATCAAGCCGTGACGCTAGGGTCATCAATTTTTTTTCAACAAACCCGGGTGACTGGCAGCCTTATTTTTACTTTACCTGTTAAAAATATGATGAACTTTTTGTTTAGATTAAGGTTTTCTAATAATTTCGTGCTTATTTATATCGGGTATAACTGGGCGATTTCAAGTTTTTTATGGGCTTGTTTTGGTCAAAAAAGTCAATCCAACAAAAATTTCAGCGAAACAAAGTGCGTTTTAAACTGAAATTTTCAACTAAACACCCTAGTTCAACAGCTTTGCAGAGAATCTGGGGTTTATAAAAGTGAGGCAAGTGGGCAGTCAAATCCTCGTTTCAACATTTGACTGCAAGTCTCATGCTAAGCAAGATTATTCAGGCTGAATGATCAGTTGACCTTCTGCATAGTTCAAAATGAGCTGGGTTTTTTCCGGATCATTTAAAAAATACAGCGCCAGAACCGGTTCCAGTTCAGTCCGCATTTTGCGGGCTAAATGACGTGCGCCAAAACGGATATCATGCCCTGTATAAAAATGCGCTTTGGCGGCATCGGTCAAAACCACCTGACGTTTTTGATGCTGCAAGCGCTGATTCAGTTTCTGTAGTTCAATTTCCACCAGCTTCGGCAGAGCATTTTCCTGAACTGCCTGATAATGCAAGGTGCGGTCAATCCGGTTTAAAAATTCAGGATCGAATTTTTTAAACATCACTTTTTCAATAATGGTCTTGGTCGGTATTTTTTTCAGGCAAATCGCCTGCATTTTTTTCGGCAAAAAATTCAGTTTATCTAGATATTGCTGAGCTGCCTGTGCACCGACATTACTGGTCATGAAAATCATACAGTTACGAAAGTCGATAGTTTTGGTGCCGGAGGTCAGGGTCAGCTTGCCGGTGTCCAGTATATTCATTAAGCCACGGATCACTTCGGTCGAGGCTTTCTCCAGCTCATCAAACAGCACAATTCCGGGACGGGTGTGAGAGCCGGCGATAGCAGTTTCATCAAACAGGCTATGACCTTCTTTGGAGCCGACATAGCCGGGAGGGGCACCGGTAATGGCTGCGGCATAATGTTCTTGCGCCAAGGTGTTCATATCAATCCGGCAAAAAGCATCCGGGCGGCCATAGATGGCTTCAGCGATCAAACGTACCGTTTCGGTTTTACCGACACCGGTAGGGCCGAGCATTAAAGTCACCGATAGCGGGCGTTCGGGACTGGAAAAATCGGCTTTGACCACATGCAGCATTTTTTCAATTTCTTGCAGTGCTGCGTCTTGTCCAATAATGCGCTGCTTCAACAGCTGCATGACCTCAAGCGGTTCAAAATGAAAACGCGGCTTGCCAATCAGTTTATCTTTTTCAGATGTGCTATGCGTTGCAGTGACTGGTTTGACTATATGCATGGCGTGATTGGTGGTCGTCATTCCGTTTGATCCAAATTTTTTCAGATGGCTTGAGCATAGCAAAATAAGCGCAATTAACTTATAGCTTTTAGCAATCACGTGATTGTTGGAACTTTGTATGATTGCGATAAAAACTGGACATTGGCTTGAAAATGGCGTGAAAACCATCACATCATGTAGCAAAGCTTATCCAATTTAAATCAGGCTGAATGTGAACGAAAACGCACGTGACAATATTGAAAAGATTCTGGCTCATATGACGACTTTACCGGGCGTATACCGCATGTTGGGCAAAGACGGCGAATTGTTGTATGTCGGCAAAGCCAAGAATTTAAAAAACCGTGTGTCCAGCTATTTTGTCAAAACCATCGAGCATCCGAAAACACAGGCGCTGGTGGCGCGGATTTATGATATTCAAACGCTGGTGGTGCGCTCGGAAACCGAAGCCTTATTGCTGGAACAGAACCTGATCAAGCTGCATCGTCCGCCGTATAACATCATGCTGCGTGACGACAAATCTTATGTCTATATTTTTGTCTCCAGTGACAAGCCTTATCCGCGTATTGCCGCGGGTCGTGGCAAGGGCAAGCATCAGGTGGGCAAGTTTTTTGGGCCTTATCCGAGTGCCTATAATGCCCGGGATACGCTGGTGGTGCTGCAAAAACTGTTTAATGTACGGCAGTGTGAAAACAGCTATTTTGCCCAGCGTAAACGTCCGTGTTTGCAGTATCAAATCAAACGCTGTACCGCGCCTTGTGTTGGTCTTGTTTCGCCTGAAGATTATCAGGAAGATGTTAAAAGTTCGATTCGCTTTTTACAGGGCGATACCAAAGAGCTGAATCAGGAACTGATTGCCAAAATGGAAGCGGCGGCGGAAGCGCTGGAATTTGAAAAAGCGGTGTTTTACCGTGACCGGATGGCGCTGCTGCGTGATGTGCAGTCACAACAGGCGATTTATAAAGTCAAAGGTGAAGCAGATATATTGGCCATTGCCTATCATGCCGGGGTGACCTGCGTGCAGATCATGCATGTGCGTAATGGCAAAATGCTCGGCGGTAAAAGTTATTTCCCGGATATGCTGGGCGATGATCTGGGACAGATGTTATCGGATTTCATGGCGAACTTTTATTTTCAGGTCGCCGATGAAGTGCCTGTCGAGCTGATTGTGAATGTCGAGCTTCCAGATCGCAAAGAGCTGGAACAGGCATTACAACAGGAATTCGCCAAGAAAGTGCAGATCAAGCACAATGTCCGGGAAACCCGTGCCGAATGGCTGGAACTGGCTAATATGAATGTGCAGCATGCCATTAAAGGTCAGCTGGCCAATCATTTTGAACTGAATGAGCGGTTTCATCAGCTGGAACAGGTGGTCGGGCGTCCGGTTGACCGGATTGAATGTTTTGACATCTCACATACCATGGGTGAAGCAACGGTTGCGTCCTGCGTAGTGTTTGATTCGGGTGGTGCGCGCAAACGTGATTACCGTCAATTTGCTATTGATGATATTACCGGTGGAGATGACTATGCAGCTATGCGCCAAGCATTGACCCGTCGCTATAAAAAAGCCATGTTGCCCGATTTACTGCTGATTGATGGCGGTAAAGGACAGCTGCACATGGCGATGGAAGTGATGCAGGAGCTGGGACTGGATGCCTTTATGGTTGGGGTCTCCAAAGGCGAGGGGCGTAAACCGGGCCTGGAAACCTTGCATTTTACCGATGGCACTAAAATCCAGTTACCTGAAGACCATAAAGCGCTGCATCTGATTCAACAGGTGCGTGATGAAGCGCATCGTTTTGCCATTACCAAACATCGAGCCAAACGCGACAAAAAACGTGGCTCATCGGTACTGGAAGTAATTCCGGGTCTTGGTCCGAAACGCCGCCGTGATTTGCTGACCCATTTTGGCGGCATTCAAGGGGTGCTGAAAGCTTCGGAAAATGACTTGAAACTGGTTCCCGGTCTAGGTGATGTCATGGCTCGTACCATTTATAAGGTATTGCATGAATAAATTCGGGCAGATTGGCCAAAGCGCTCATTGACGCAGCAGTCATTGATCATTCACAACAGTTCAAAATAAGTGAAAGATAGAACAAATTAAAAACTCTAAAGGACGAAGGATGTCACTGCGCCAATTATTTACTGCAATTGAACAGAATGAATGGGTCGATATTCCCGAAGGCTGGTTACAGGGCCGGACCATTTATGGTGGACTGGTAGCCGGGATGATGATGCAAAAAGCCGTGATCGCTGTTGCAGATGCAGAAAAACAGTTGTTAAGTACCAGTGTGACCTTTGTTGGGCCTGTGCAAATGGCACCGGTTCGATTAAGTGCCGAAATCTTACGGCAAGGCAAGTCTGTGACCACGGTTGAAGTGCGACTCTGGCAGGATGATGTGGTGCAAAGTATTCTGATTGCCAGTTTTGGTACGCAGCGCCAGTCGACTATTTCCGTTCAACAGGAACGAGCTGCACCTGAATTTCCAATGCCTGATCAGTTGAAAATTGCCGAGCATCATCCTTTAGCGCCGGAATGTTTTGGGCAGATGGACCTGGTCTGGGTGGATGGGCAGTATCCATGTAGTGCAAGTATAAAACCTGATTTTAGTGGCTGGATGCGTTTTAATCCGGATATACATGACAATCGGGAAATGACCGTCGCCGATTTGATGGTGGCCTTCGATATGTGGCCGCCTGGCGTTTTGCCCATGTTCAAGACATTCGCACCGGCCAGCTCCCTGACCTGGCATGTGACTTATGTACATCCCTTAAAAAATCATCTACATGATTGGTTTAAATATAAAGTATTTACCGATTATGCTGCAGATGGTTATTCGACCGAATATGCCCATCTTTGGGATGCGGAAAATCGACTGATTGCGATTTCCAGACAGACAGTTACCGTGTTTGCCTAGTGACACTTTCTAGCAATTCGTATAAAGTGACTCTTATTAACGATGAATCAATCCTCAAAATATGTGTGGTTTTTCATTGTACATAGAGGGAAAAAATTGGCGGTGTCTATGACTACAGGTCGCATCCTGAATATTCCGAATATCCTGACTTTGGCGCGTATCGCTTTAATTCCTGTTTTTTTGCTGGTGGCTTACTGGCCACCTGCAGTTGGTGTTGCAAGTCATGATACAAATATGACTCGTCACATTATTTTAACGGCCATTTTTGTCATTGCTGCGATAACTGACTGGTTTGATGGCTATTTGGCCCGTTCACTCAATCAAACCTCCGCATTTGGACGTTTTTTGGATCCTGTCGCAGATAAGCTGATGGTTGCGGCTGCATTAATTGTTTTGGTGCAATGGCAACCGAGCATTTCTATGGCCTTTGCAGCAATTGTGATTATTTCACGTGAAATTACGGTTTCTGCCCTGCGTGAATGGATGGCAGAACTAGGAGCGCGTACCAGTGTTGCCGTATCGACTGTAGGTAAATATAAAACCGCTTTCCAGATGATTGCGATTTCAGTATTTTTACTGAATTGGCAGCCGTTTGAAACGTTGGCTTATGCCTTGCTTTACACGGCGGTCATTCTGACATTATGGTCAATGTTTATTTATTTAAAAGCCGCATGGCCTTATTTAAAACAGCCTTAAGCCCCGATTTAAAAAAAACCAAAAACGTCCTAAAGGGGCGTTTTTTTATATCTGCCCTAATTTTTTGGAAGATCGTCCTCAAAAATAGCAGACAAAAAAAATCCTAGATTTTGGGGGAAACCTAGGATTGAAATCGGGGATATTTATATATGTTATAAGATGGATAATC
>NZ_DJDC01000119.1:0-28397 GCF_002430855.1 Acinetobacter sp. UBA5934
CTGGAAAATACCATTCTTTAACTGCCCAGATTGTGTTTGTAGAGCTGGAACAGGTGCACGCTTTATATTCTGACCTCGCAGCCTGCCCGTTGATTAAAACTGCTCTTTAAGAGCACATAAAAAACACGCTTCTGGCGTGTTTTTTTATTTATATAACAATAAAAATATGACTAATTCTGCAAAAAACTTTAAATCGGCCAGCGATCACCTCCTATCTCAGCATGATTTCATTATAATCCTTCTATCCTGTTGAAATTTTTTAAGGACGCACTTCACGTGACTGATGCTGTTCTAAAACCCAAACTGATTATTCGTCAATTTAACCAGCTTACTCCCTACCTCGATCGTTTTCAGGACATGAAAAACCTGACTGAAAACCGCGATGAGAATACACCGGATGAACTGTGGATTCTGCAGCATCATGATGTGCTTACCCAAGGCCAAGCTGGCAAGCCTGAACACATCCTGATGCCCAGCAATATTCCAGTCGTTCAAACCGATCGTGGTGGACAGGTCACCTGGCATGGTCCGGGGCAACTGGTTGCCTATTTCATGTTTGATTTAAACCGCTTGGGCTGGAATGTACGCACTTTGGTATCGTATGCTGAAAATTTGATGATTGAACTGCTGGAAAAATATGGCATTGAAGCTTACGCCAAACCGGATGCACCGGGTGTATATGTCAATGAGCGTAAAATTGGTTCTCTGGGTTTTAAAATCCGCAAAGGACGCAGTTATCATGGACTGGCATTGAATATTGATTGTGACCTGACTGGTTTCCATACTATTAACCCATGTGGTTATGCTGGTTTGGAGATGGTCCGCATTCAGGATTTAGTGAAAGATTACCCAAAATTCGAGAACTTATGCGTCGATATTATTGAAACTTTCAACAACAGCGGTTACTTTAGTGAAGTTCAAATCATGCAACAATAACTTTGCTTTTGGCATAAAAATAAATTAGAGTATTTACTCTAAACTAATAAAATATTTTTTAGATAAGGGATACGCGAGTGATTTCAACCAAATCCGTTAAGCCCGCTTTACAACTGACCTATGTCAAACTCATGATGGATGTGATTGGCAGAGGTCTGGTAATGGCGAGTCAAGTCGACGCCGAAGTCAAACAGGAAGTTGCAAAATTCCCTGTGGATTTCGTTCTATCGATGAAGGTATTTCCCAATGGTCCTGCTTTTATTGCAAAAGTCACGGAAGACCATCAATTACAATTACTTCGATCTGTCAGCAGCAAACCTGACCTTACCATTACTTTTAAGCACTTAAGTCATGCTTTTTTAGTATTTTCTTTTCAGGAAAGTACTGCGCAGGCTTTTGCTCACGACCGTATGATTGCCGATGGAGACATTTCTTTCGCGATTCGTCTGGTACGCTGCTTAAACAAAATGGAAGCACTGATTTTACCTAAACTGCTTGCTGAGCTTGCTGTAAAACAATATCCAACCGAATTAAGCCTAAAAGAAAAACTGACTGGAGCTGCAAATATTTATTTGAAACTAGCTCAATCCTATTTTAAACGGAGTGCATAACATGGCTAAGCCTTATTACGAATTTTTCTGTCCAGTAAAAGTCATCGCAGGTCATGCCGCGTTAGAACATATTCCGTTTGAACTTGCTACTTTAGGTGCAAAACGCCCACTGATCATTACCGACAAAGGTGTACGCAGCAATAACCTACTTGCCCCAATTGAGGCGGCTTTTGAATCGACCGATGCGGTAATTGGTTATATTTTTGATGATGTTCCACCAGATTCAAGTGTACAAACCGTTCGCAATGCAGCCAAAGCTTATCGAGACAATAATTGTGATGCGATTATCGCTGTGGGTGGCGGTTCGGTGATTGATACCTCCAAGGCAACCAATATTCTGGTGACTGAAGGTGGCGATGACCTGCTTAAATATTCAGGTGCACATAACCTGCCAAAACCGTTAAAACCATTTTTTGTGATTCCCACCACCTCGGGTACCGGCTCAGAAGTGACGATGGTTGCGGTGGTCTCTGATCTTGAGAAAAACGTCAAAATGCCGTTTGCATCTTATTATTTGATGCCGCATGCAGCGATTCTTGACCCGCGTATGACCCAGACCTTACCACCGCATTTGACTGCCATGACGGCTATGGATGCACTGACTCATGCAGTTGAAGCTTATACCTGTATGGCAGCCAACCCGATCAGTGATGCCTATGCGACCGCTGCGATCAAGAAAGTCAGCAACAGCCTGTTCAATGTTCTGGACAATCCGACGGATGAATTTGGTCGCCTGGAACTGGCACAAGCCTCAACCATGGCTGGCATTGCTTTCTCTAACTCTATGGTCGGTCTGGTTCACTCACTCGGACATGCCTTAGGTGCAGTGGCTCACCTGCCTCATGGTTTATGCATGAACCTGTTCCTGCCTTATGTGCTTGAGTACAATAAGGAAGTGAATGGTGACAAGATTGCCGAATTGTTACTTCCTTTAGCAGGACCAGATATTTATGCGCAGACTCCTGCGCATTTACGCGCCGACAAAGCGATTGCCACAATTCTGACCATGCGCGACCGCTTATATGCTTTAACCAAGTTGCCACGTACTTTACGTGAAACCGGTAAGGTTTCAGAAGCGCAACTCGACGAGGTTGCAGATAAAGCATTAAATGATGGTTCCATTATTTACAATCCTAAAGAAGCCAGCTTGAGTGATTTAAAAGCAATTTTAGAAAAAGCTTGGTAAATATTGAAAATTAAGCGAATATAGCTAAAAATTAGCCTGATGTTTTTTTAAGCATCAGGCTTTTACTTTATGGAAAATTAAAGCTAATTTTTTATATCAAATGGCATATTTTCTGCATTAAAAATTCATAAAGATATTGGCAAAAGGGACCAAACTAGAGTAGATTGGCGCACTTTTGTTTTATTCATATAGGGGGGATCGTTCGTCTCAAACGATCCTTGTAAACATGACTGATCCTTGATCAACGATAAGAGGATAACGCCGTTGACAAATATCTCTGGGACTCAATCGGCAGCTAAACTGCAAAAAACGCTTGGACTCTGGCACATTATTATTATTGGTTTAGCTTATATTCAACCAATGACACTATTTGATACGTTCGGTCTGGTTTCTGAAGAAAGCCATTACCACGTACCAACTTCTTACATTATTGCCTTAATTGCAATTCTGTTTACGTCTATCAGTTACGGACATATGATCCGCCGTTACCCGTCATCAGGTTCGGCATATACTTATGCACAAAAATCGATCCATCCTAATGTCGGTTTTATGGTCGGCTGGTCATCATGGTTAGATTACCTGTTGTCACCAATGGTCAACATCATTTTGGCGGTCATTTATCTGGAAGCACTGTTCCCTGAAGTTAACCATTGGGTTTGGGTGGTTGTACTGACTGCATTCATGACCGGGGTAAACTTACGTGGTGCCAGATTCGTTGCCAACTTTAATGGCCTGATTGTAGTGGTTCAGCTGGCAGTCATCGCTTACTTCACCTGGATGGTTTACACGCTGCTTGCAGGCGGGGTCAATGCCGATGGTAGCTTAGCGAATGCCAAGTACCAGTTATGGAGCCTGGAACCCTTCTGGAATGAAATGACGGCTTTAGGTCCTTTAATTACCGGTGCAACCTTACTGTGTTTCTCTTTTACCGGTTTTGACTCACTCAGCTCACTGGCAGAAGAAACCAAAGATACTGAAAAAACCTTACCTAAAGCGATTTTCCTTACGGCGCTGCTTGCAGGTATTATCTTCATTATCAGCACCTATTTCATGCAAATCTACTTCCCGAATGATCCGAAGACTTACTTTGAAGATGTCGCTGCAACCCAGCCAGATATTCTTCTAGCAGTAGGCGGCGTAGCATTCAAAACTGTAGTGCTTTACTTTGCAATCGTCACCGTGATGGCATCGGGTATTTCTGCGCATGCAGGTGTATCACGTCTCATGTATGTGATGGGTCGTGATGGCGTGATCAATAAAAAAATCTTTGGTCATATCAGTCCAAAAAGCTACACACCGGTTTACAACATTCTGATTGTAGGTGCGGTGGCTTTAACCGCTGGCTTTATGGATTTGGACATCGTGATTTCGATGATCAGCTTTGGTGCTTTAACTGCATTTACCTTTGTGAATTTGTCGGTGATTTCACGTTATGCATTACGTGATGGCCGTACCAAAAACATCAAAGACATTTTCAGCTTTGTTGTGATTCCTTTACTGGGCTTCTTAAGCATTTTTGCGATGTGGCTAGAAATTGAAGATACCGCACTAAAATTCGGTCTATGGTGGGCAATGTTCGGTATTTTGTACCTGGGTTATAAAACCAAAGGCTTCAAACACCCGGCTCCACAACATAACGAGTTTGATAATACTCATTAATGGGTTAATTCCATGCATAAAAAAAGACGCTTCATGCGTCTTTTTTTATAACTTTATTTTAAACCAGTTCTTTAAAACCTTGCTGACGCCAAGCTTCATAGAGAATAACAGCGGTGGCATTCGACAAGTTCAAGCTGCGTGAATTTGGCGCCATTGGCAAACGAATCCAGTGGTTCTCAGGAAACATCATGCGAACATTTTCAGGCAGACCACGGGTTTCAGGTCCCATCAACAATGCAACCGGACGGTTTAAGTCTGAAGTATGCGGAGTTTCAAAACCTTTGGTGGTTAAGGGATAAATCGCATCGTTATCAATCCCCTGCTCTTTTAAATGCGCCACACATTCTGCAAAGTTTTCCCAAACTTTCATATGTGCCCATTCATGATAGTCCAACCCTGCACGTCTGAGCTTTTTATCATCCAGCTCAAAACCTAGTGGTTTGACCAAGTGCAATTGCGCACCGGTATTGGCACATAAACGAATGATATTCCCCGTATTTGCAGGAATTTCTGGCTCGTATAAAACAACATGAATCACTGAATTTCTCTACTCTTTCAATGCAACAGGACTCGAATTAGCCTTGCCACTGTAATTGTTCGCGCAATTTTACCACCTCACCAATAATGGTCAGGGTCGGCGCTTGAATTTGATGTTCTGACACTTTTGAAGCGATATCTGCCAAGGTTCCGACCACGACTTTCTGGTCTGGTGTCGTCCCTTTAGAGATCAAGGCGACTGGCATATCTGAACGTTGACCATGTGCAATCAGTTGAGCACATATTTTTTCCAAACCCACTAGACCCATATACAGTACCAAGGTTTGGTTTTCATAAACCAGTTCATTCCAAGGCAACTCCGGCGAGCCTTCTTTTAAATGTCCAGTCAGGAAGCGAACACTTTGCGCATAATCACGATGCGTTAAAGGAATACCGGCATACGCAGAACAGCCAGAAGCAGCAGTAATCCCCGGCACTACCTGGAACGCCACACCGGCAGCAAACAGCTCCTGAATTTCTTCGCCACCACGACCGAAGATAAACGGATCACCACCTTTTAAACGGCAAACACGCTTACCTTGGGCTGCATATTCCACCAATAAAGCATTAATGCCTTCTTGCGGCACACTATGATTGGAACGGGCTTTACCGACATAAATCTTTTCCGCATCACGGCGGCATAAATCCATAATCGCAGGAGAAACTAAACGGTCATAAATAATGACATCTGCCTGTTGCATCAAGCGTAATGCTTTTAAGGTCAACAGTTCAGGATCACCCGGACCGGCACCGACCAGATAGACCTCGCCTTTAGGCGTTTGCCACTCAGTTAAGGCTTGTTCGATTAAACGATCCGCTTCTGCAAGATTGTCATTAAACACCTGTTCTTTGAGCGGACTGGCATACAAGTCTTCCCAAAAAATACGGCGTTCATCCGGATTTGCAATTTTCGCTTTGACTGCAGCACGCCATTTTCCGGAAAATTCCGCCAGCTTGCCCATACCATGCGGAATACTGGCTTCGAGCTGAGTACGAATTTGACGGGATAACACCGGTGATGTGCCATTGGTGGCAATGGAAACTACTAACGGTGAACGATCGATAATGGCAGGAACCATAAAACGACAGTGCGGCGGATCATCGACACTATTCACCAATATTTTTTCAGCTTCAGAGGCTTCAAAAACTTGAATGTTGGTGGCTTTATCGTTGGTTGCGGCAATCACCAAACGGTAATCACGTAATGGAATATCTGGACTAAAAGGTGCCTGAACATACTGCCCCTGGCTTGACTCAACAATCTCAAGCAAAGAACTTTCGATTTCAGGTGCAATCACATCAATGACTGCGCCTGCTTTTGCCAAAAGTACCGCCTTACGGTAAGCAATATGTCCACCACCGACAATCAGACAAGGTTGCTGTTGCAACTTTAAAGAGATTGGAAAGATATCCACGAATTACCTCAATATTTTAAATCTGACTGTCTTAAGCAATTTTCATGCACAAAATTGTGCTATTCACATAATTATTGATCAATCCGGAGATTAATCAATAAATTCTGCACCACCCATATATGGACGTAGCACTTCAGGAATCTCAATCGAACCATCTGCACGTTGATAATTTTCCATCACGGCAAGCAAGGTACGGCCAACCGCCAAACCTGAACCATTTAGAGTGTGTAAAAACTCAGTTTTCTTTTGATCGACACGGTAACGTGCTTTCATACGGCGTGCCTGGAAATCACCCATGCATGAACAGCTTGAAATTTCACGGTAAGTATTTTGACTTGGTACCCATACTTCCAGATCGTAAGTCTTGATTGCGCCAAAGCCCATGTCGCCACCACACAGGATAATTTTACGATATGGAAGACCTAAGGCTTGCAAAATACCTTCAGCATGACCAGTCAATTCTTCTAGAGCCTGCATCGAGTCTTCAGGTTTTACAATTTGCACCATCTCAACTTTGTCGAACTGGTGTTGACGAATCAAACCACGAGTATCGCGACCATAAGAACCGGCTTCACTACGGAAACATGGCGTATGCGCAGCATATTTCAGTGGCAAACGTTCAGGATCGACAATTTCATCACGCACGAAATTGGTCACTGGCACTTCGGCAGTCGGAATCAGGTAGTATTCTTTTTCACCTTGTAATTTGAATAAATCTTCTTCAAATTTAGGCAATTGACCTGTACCACGTAATGAATCTGCATTCACCAGGTATGGTACATAGGCTTCGGTATAACCATTTTTTAAGGTATGGGTATCGAGCATGAACTGAGTTAAAGCACGTTGTAAACGCGCCAATGGCCCTTTTAATACGCTGAAACGCGTACCGGTGAGTTTGGTCGCAGTTTCAAATTCCAAACCGCCCATCCATTCACCGAGGTCAGTATGATCTTTGATTTCAAAATCAAATTGACGCGGTGTGCCCCATTTTAAAATTTCAACGTTATCGTCTTCATCTTTACCCTCAGGTACAGATTCATGCGGCATGTTTGGAATAGTTAAAGACTTGGTTTCAATTTCAGTTTGCAATTCAGTCAGCGCAACTTCAGCTGCTTTAATTTCATCACCAATGGCTGCCATACGCGCCATGATTTCAGATGCATCGCCACCAGATTTTTTAATTTGGCCAACTTGTTTAGCACCCGAATTACGTTCTGCCTGTAAAGCTTCAGTTTTCGACTGGAGCTCTTTACGGCGAGCTTCAAGTGAAGCCCACTCTTCTACATTCAGCTGTACACCACGTTTTGCCAAGGCTAAATTTACAGCCTCAATATTATTTCTGATTAATTTCGGGTCGATCATAGCCAATCTTTTGCAAAGAAAAAAACTGGCTATAGTGTAAGCGCTAAACACTAAAAAAGACAGTGATCGAACGGACAGCTGTGGCTTATTAAAGCAACTTTAGCCGAATTAAGTTGAAATTATGGTGTTGGATACTTTGGCAAACTTGGCAGATATTCCGCTTTAATCAGTTTGCTTAGTGCTGAATAAGGCAAGGTCAGCTCAGTCATGCCTTCTGCATAAGAAGCCAGTTCATATAAGGGATAAACAAAGACAATGCCGTTAGCACCATAATAAAAATTATCACTTAATTTTAGCTTGTCTCTTTCTATACTGTGCTGTTCCAGCCAGATGCTATTTGAATCATACAAAGTATTTAATAGTTGCTGTTCTGTGCCTTTCATCAAAATATCTTGCAGCGCCAGACGCTTTTTGTTTTTCAAATCAAAATTGACAAATTCCTGATGATACATGCCATGCGCTGCACCAGATGAATAGGTATAGGTCTGAATGGCAAAGGTTGCCCGATCATACTGTTGACTGACAAAACGGATATAAGTCGAGCTTTGACTTAAATCAGGACTCGCCCCTTCGGCAGTATTGATCTTTTCATTGGGCGCTGTAGAAAACGCAATCGGATCGGCTTTTTTCACCCGATCGATAAAATAGTCATCCACCCACTTCAGGTTGCTCTTTACCGTTTGAATTTCATACTGGGTACAACCTTCAGCATCACACGCTTCTGGTTTGCTCAGTTTTACAGGAACAACTTTGGCTTGAATCAGAGGAATTGTCTGCACATTTTCCTGCTGGGTCGTACTTGCCTGTTCAGGCTGTGGAGCAGGTCGTTCCTGACATCCCGCCATGACAAGCGCTGCTAAAGAAACAGGAACTGCCCATAGCCATTGTTGATTCATGCGTATTTCCATTTTATTTTTACAACCTGATACCTTTTATAATGCCCCTGCACTATACAAAGCCAAGTCACTGAATAAAATTTTAAATATGTATCTTGCAGCAGTTTTAGTTGAATAAAGCTGAATCCTGATCAGAATTGCATGATTTTAAGATAAATCGATCCAATTACCGTGAAAACCTAAAGGTACATGGGTTCCCAGTATAATTTCTGCCTGAGGCTGAATATTTAAACCTTGGGCTTTTAAAATAACCACTTTGGAGGACTGTTTAGGGATATGATGCAGATAAGACAACAAGTAGCCTTCACCTTCTGCTGCGACTGCTGACTCCGGAATAAACACCACTTCTCCAGTCATCCATTGTTCACCAAATTTATAGATGGTTTTTTCATGGCTTTGCAGGTCATGGCAAATTAGATGATTGGCTTGGGTCATGTTTAAAGAATCAAAACTGGCACTATAAATATAACGATGCTGCTCACCAGTATAGCGTTCATCGATTCTTGGGAATTCCTGCGCCTGCCAATCAATAACCTTGCGATCTACCGCATTCCGTTTTAGATCTATGGTCCAGCGTTCCAACTGGGTTTTTTGCTGCTCAAACGGACCCTGATGGGACTTTTTAAACATGGAGCGATGCACGACCACATCCAGAATAATCTGCTGTTGCTCATTGCGGTAAGCATTGGCGGCATGGAAAATAAAACAGGGTTCAATATTGATCCACTGTACTTCATCGGCATGACCATATTTAGGCAAAATGCCAATTCGCGCAGCATGCTGGTCATTCCACTGATAAGGCAAAGGATTGCCTTTGATGAGTTGCTTGAAAGAGAACGTGACCGGTAAATCAAAAATTAAGACATCTTGCTCGGTAATAGCACAGTCATGGATCATGGGACCATGCTGTACCGGAATTTTGGTCCAATGCAGCAACATACCTTGCTGATCTATCACTTCATAATAGGCATGCTTAATATCCAGCGCATCATAGCAAATCGCGTGCAAATGCCCGCTATGAGTGTCTTTATGCGGGTGTGGAGTAAAAGGCAGATCTGCATCGGTATTAAAAAAACGGTGTTCCTGTGTGTTCAACTCCAAGTCTAAACGTGCGGGCAAAGCGCCTGCTTCAACACTCGCCCAGATCTGATTGGCATGATAAAAAGCATTGGTATTGACCACATCCCCTGGCCCACGGCGAAACCCGGCTTTAACAGGCTCATGCTTTTGCTTTTGGATGGAATCCGTGGCGATATAGCGGCTTTTGAACCATGTAGCTCGACCCTGCTCAATTTTTAAAGCGTGCAACATGCCGTCGCCTGCAAACCAGTGATATAAATCTTGATTCTCAACATGAATGGGATTGGATCCAATTCTTAACAATAGCCCGGTCAGGTGCTGGGGAATTTCACCGATCACCTGAAATTCGTGCTTTTCCACTTCATCCACAGGGCCAAATATGCCATGTAGATAGGGATTTTCTGCCCTATTTTTAGCTGTCTTTTTTGATCTTCTTTGCAGCCAGCTCACCCCTAGCCCCATCACCCTTTGGCGATAGCTATTGAGTTTGGATTTAAGCGGGGTAAAACGCGGATAATCTGACGATGAAGCCACTGTACTCTTATTTTCCACTATTTTAATTCTCCTGGGCTTTTGCCTTTTTGCTTTTTCTTAGTGTTAGGCAAAGTTGATCTTGCGTATGGTTATACTCAATCCTGATCACTAAATTATTATCTTTAAGTAGTATGAATTGTAAGGTCTATGGCCAAGCTTGAACATATTTTTGTAAGACTGGGCTGGGTTAATTAAAACTTAACTCATTTTTAACAGAATAAACGCAAAAAAGCAGTCCCATAGGACTGCTTTTAAGTGAGGCTTAAAACCTTTTTAAGTGATTAAAAATCAATTAATTATTGATCAATAATATCGGTGCCTTTAGGCGGAGTAAAATTAAAAGTTGACGAAGCAATCGATGGATTCAATTTCACATTGTTAAAGCGAACAGTGGTGGTTTGACCCAACGAATCCTGCAAAATCATCAGACTTGGGGCTTTGTTTGCACCAAAACTAATGGTCAAGCTTTGGAATGCACTGTCTTTCACTTTTGGATACAAAGTGTAATAAGTCTTGCCTTTATCGGGTTGAGTCACACGATAAGACTTCATAATCTGACTGGTATTGCCCGATAGTAATAATGCAGGGGTATTGGCCACCTGTTCATCCAGACTTTGACGCACGGCTTGCTGCAAGTCAGGATCATAAATCCAAACGGTTTTACCTGAAGTCACAATCGTTTGTTTTGAAGGACTGGTGGTTTCCCAGAAGAATTTACCCGGACGTGCAACCTTCATCACCCCTTTAAAGGTTTGATTCATGTGTTGTCCAGTCAAGCCTTTTTTCTGCGGGGCTTTAGCAGCAGAGGTCGCTTTTGTGGTTTGTTCAAAGTTAGCAGACAAAGTGCGAATATTGGTTAACTGTTTCACCAGATTATTGGTTGCTTGCTGCTCCGATGCTGCTACAGGTGCAGCAAAAACAGTGGTACTCATTACCGGTGCGAGCGTTGCAGCACCTAGGGTCATCGCACACAGGGTTTTACGAAGCATTTTCATATCATCACCTTTTTTATTTGCAGTATCGCAATTTGTTCAATGTGTCCATCTTAAACCAAATAATGTGGCTAAAAGTAGAGAAAATAAGAAGTTTTGTATTGTTATTAATATCCAATGTAGAGATTTCTACATCATGATGAAGAACTGAAATTGTTTTGAATAATTTACACCCATAAAAAAACCCACATTAAATGTGGGTTTTTCGCGCCATTAAAACTTATACAGTTTCAACAGATACGTAGCGACGGCCAAATTGACCTTTCACTTCGAATTTGATCACGCCATCAGCGGTAGCAAATAAAGTATGGTCACGGCCCATACCTACGTTTGCACCAGCGTGGAATTCTGTACCACGTTGACGAACGATGATGTTACCAGCAGTCACAGCTTGACCACCGTACATTTTAACACCTAGCATTTTAGGGTTTGAGTCACGACCGTTACGTGTCGATCCACCAGCCTTTTTAGTAGCCATGTTTCATAATCCTCGTAATTAGCCTGAAATAGCAGTAATTTTCAACTCGGTAAACCATTGACGGTGACCTTGTTGTTTACGGTAATGTTTACGACGACGCATTTTAACAATACGGATTTTGTCGTGACGACCGTGGCTAACTACTTCAGCAGTTACTGTAGCACCAGCAACAACTGGAGCACCAATTTGAATGCTTTCGCCGTTTACAAGCATTAATACGTCATCAAACGTAATAGTTGTACCAGTTTCAGCTTTCAATAATTCTACTTTAAGGGTTTCACCCTCAACCACACGGTGTTGTTTACCACCGCTTTGGATTACTGCGTACATAATGTACTCCAAACATGCCCGTGTCGTCGTGCCGATAAAGGAATATATCGATCTTAATACGAACGCCACTGGGGGGATATATAAGGGCAAACATATTAAGTGATAATAAATCAAACAACAAGCTGTTTCAGTGTTTTTTTGAGCTTTAATTTTGTTTAATTTATCAACGATCAAATTATGAAGCCGAAATTGCTTTTACATCCGGATCTTAGATTTTATAAAATGAAATAGATTTTTAAAATCAATTCGCTACTATACACTAGGAAATGCCAACGCTATCCAGACAGCAGATGAGTTGCTGGATTGGGGACGCGTTTAAAATCATTTGCTTAGTCAGGATTTAAGCAACTATATTAAGATCTTAACTATATCGTCAGATATAGTTGTTACACTAAGGTCTGCTGACATTTCATCAACGGCTAGCGTTGCAGGTTAAAGTTGAGCATGAAACTTATTTCCTGCCGAAATATCAACAGAACTTATATAAGCAATTCAATTTTTAGAGGTTTCTCTTCGTATGGCCATCGACTTCAAGCAAGACATTCTCGCTCCTGTTGCTTCAGATTTTGCTGCGATGGACACGTTTATCAATGAAGGGATCACTTCAAAAGTTGCTTTGGTGATGGCGGTCAGTAAACACGTAGTGGAAGCCGGTGGTAAGCGCATGCGTCCGATTATGTGCTTATTGGCTGCAAAAGCCTGTGGCGCAGAAGATATCGAACGGCAACGTAAACTGGCAGCGATTATTGAAATGCTGCACACTGCGACCTTGGTGCATGATGATGTGGTGGATGAGTCAGGCTTACGTCGCGGTCGTCCTACAGCAAATGCCACCTGGAATAACCAGACTGCGGTTTTGGTCGGTGATTTCCTTATTTCGCGTGCTTTCGATTTGCTGGTCGATCTGAACGACATGACCTTGCTGAAAGACTTTTCTACCGGCACCTGTGAAATTGCGGAAGGTGAAGTGTTGCAACTGCAAGCACAGCATCAGCCAGAAACCACGGAAAAAACCTATCTCGACATTATTCATGGCAAAACTTCACGCCTGTTTGAACTGGCTACTGAAGGTGCAGCCATTTTAGCGGGTACCCCACACTATCGTGAACCGCTACGCGTTTTTGCCGGTCACTTTGGCAATGCCTTTCAAATTATTGATGATATTTTAGACTACACTTCTGATGCTGAAACATTAGGTAAAAATATTGGTGATGATTTAATGGAAGGCAAACCGACTTTGCCATTAATCTCTGCACTGCAAAAAACCACCGATGAAGAACATGAAATTGTTCGTTTAAGTATTGCCACGGGTGGTCTTAACCATCTGGACCGTGTGATCGAGATTGTGCAAAACTGCGGGGCTCTGGATTATTGTCGTCAGCGTGCCACTGAAGAAACACAATTTGCACTCAAAGCTTTAGATGCACTTCCGGACAGTGAATATCGCCAGGCATTGATTAATTTGACCCAGCTTGCCCTCAACCGGATTCAATAATGAGATTTGAAAAATATAGTTTTACTCCTCGCCTATGCATATAAATTTTACTGATCTATTCTTAAAAATGCAGGAACAGCTTGAAACCAATCAGGCTGTTCTTGATGATTCACTGCTTATTGAGTTAGTGAACCGTATTCGACCGGATGATTCCACCGATCTGGACGAAATTAACAACAAATTTCAGGCTTTCATTCAAGCGCTGCTGCTTACTCCGCAAGCGGCCATTAGCTTTCAAAATTTTATCTTAAAACTCATTAATCAATACAAGCAAACCAGTCTATATGCTGACACTGGTATTTTGTCTCTGGATGGCTTTTGGAATCAGCTGGTACAGCGTCTGGGGGCGCACTTTCTCCCCCTGATTAATGACGAAAGCCAACTGCAAGATTTGCTACGCCGGGTTTTTTATCAACGCAGTGATAAATACTGGCTAGACAGTATTGCTGAAGAAGACTGGCAAAAGCTGTTTGGACTCATCAATCAAGGGCACAGCAATCAACAGCAAAAGCTCAAAATTAAAAGCGAGCTGATTAAAGCGATTACCGTTTTATCTTACCGGATTAGCGGCATTGGCCTGTATCCGGAATTTATTAATGCCCATCCGGAACTCACCGAATATGAATCACCTTTTCTGGCGCAGAACCGGGAAATCAATGAATTCATCCAGCATTACAAGATGCTCTATCAAAACACCGACGCACTGGCCTTAACTGTTGTACCAGACGCTTCTCAAGCGCTGGTTATGATTGAGCAATGTCGGGATGTGGCGTTGAAAATTCGTCGTGCCACCAAAAGAATTGGGGTCAGTTTAAGCCTGACTTATTTGCTATCATTACTGGAACAATGCCTGGACCGTATTGAACTGTTGCTGAATCTGATTATGGATGAAGATCAGCTTCGCTATGAGTCTCTAGGCTTATTGCTGGTCGATATCACGCATGCCATTTATAGCGAGCGCAGTGTACGCTCACTGTTAGCCGCAAACAGTGAACTGATTGCATTACAAGTCACAGAAAATGCCAGTAAAACCGGTGAACACTACGTAAGTACTGACAAGCAGGGTTTCTGGTCGATGTATAAATCGGCCGCAGGTGCAGGTGTGATTATTGCCACCATGGCAACCCTCAAGATACTGGCAGCACGACTGGCCATGGCGCCGATCATGCAGGCCTTTGTCTTTAGCATGAATTATTCACTCGGATTTATGTTGATTCATGTACTGCATTTTACCGTTGCCACTAAACAGCCCGCCATGACGGCAGCCGCGCTTGCCGCCACAGTACAGCATACTAAAGGCTCCAAAACTGCACAGATTGCTGAACTTGCCGCACTAATCATTAATATTATCCGGACCCAGTTCATTGCCATTCTAGGTAATATTTCGATTGCCATTCCGACCGCAGCGGTCATTACCCTGTTGTGGCAATATGGCATGGATGAACCCCTGTTAACTCATGCCAAAGCCACCAAGACTTTACATTCACTGAATCCATTTACTTCACTGGCGATTCCTCATGCCGCCATTGCCGGTGTGTGTCTGTTCTTTTCAGGTCTGATTGCCGGTTACTTTGACAATATGGCGGTGTACCGCAAAGTTGGTCCACGCTTAAAGGCGCATTTCCGCTTAAAGCGCTTAATGGGACAAGAACGCCTGAATAAATTCGCAGCCTATATTGAACGAAATTTAGGAGCTTTGGCGGGGAACTTCCTGTTCGGGATTATGCTTGGCAGTATGGGCACCATCGGTTTTATTTTAGGGCTGCCACTGGACATTCGCCATATTGCTTTTGCTTCAGCCAACTTTATTCAAGGCCTGATCTGTATTAATGGTAGTCCTGAAATTGGCCTGATTATTGTTTCATTTTTAGGGGTGTTGTTGATTGGCCTGACTAACTTATTTGTGAGTTTCAGCCTGACCATTATTGTGGCTTTACGTGCCCGCCGGGTTCGCTTTGAACAATGGAAACCATTGGCTAAACTGGTACTCACTCACTTTTTAACCCGCCCAAGTGACTTTTTTTGGCCACCGAAAACGCCATTGGAAGTAGATGAGTTTTCACCGTCCCCAAAATCGGCACTGAAGTAATTTGCTATTTTTGTTTTACTTCGCGTTAAAAAATCGGTAAAAAGAAAAGCATAATTTACACATACTTGAAATAAAGTGTACTGATGAGTACACTTTAACCATTAAATTAGTCATGCTTCAATCGGCTAAGATAACAAAGGTTCCTTACATGCCTTATCTGTTGCTTGGTGTAGGATTTTTCTTATTTATTTTCAGCATATTAATGCTTGCCATCCCATCCTTGAATCTCTTCGACTGGGTGATGATTGAATGGCTGAGCCAGCATCGTACCTTGTCTCTAAATAGGATATTTATCGCACTTTCGACTATAGGCGGTATGCTATTTGTGTTATTTTTAACCACAATCTGGTGTTTACACCAAGCTTGGTATAAAAAATATACAAATGTTATTTTCATTAGTTTAGGACTGATAGGAAGTATAGCCACGGTTTGGCTACTCAAATACGTAATTTCAAGGCCTCGCCCACCCGAAATGTATCATCTGGTTCAAAGTTATGGTGCTTCATTTCCCAGTGCGCATAGTATTTATGCCGCGGCTTTGGGCTGTCTTGCAATTTATCTCAGTCAGAAACATCCACAGCATACCTTAATTTGTATATGTGCTTTTGTTTGGTTGTTCATTATGGGAATTTCAAGGGTTTACCTTGGGGTACATTTCCCCTCTGATGTATTGGCTGGTTGGAGCATAGGTTTTATTTGGATCACACTACTTTATCTGCTGTATGTCAAATTTAGTAGGGCGAAAACAAATTAGTTTTTAGATAAGAATCTAATCGAGGTGGAACAATGATGTCTGCAAAGCTATGGGCGCCCGCCCTTACCGCTTGCGCATTAGCAACAAGTATTGCACTTGTTGGTTGTAGCAAAGATCCTAAGGATGCGCAGCAAGCTGCAGCAGCCCAACAAATGCCACCGACTGAAGTAGGTGTCATTGTTGCTCAACCCCAAAGCGTAGAGCAATCGGTAGAACTTTCAGGTCGTATGACGGCCTTTGAAATTTCTGAAGTTCGTCCACAGACCAGTGGTGTCATTCTTAAACGTCTGTTTACTGAAGGTAGTTATGTACGTAAAGGACAGGCCCTGTATGAAATTGACTCGCGAACCAACCGTGAAACTGTAGCCAGTGCACGTGCTGCGCTGAATCGTCAACAGGCCAACTTGAACGTATTACGCGTGAAAGAAGGACGTTACAGTCAACTTGTTGGCACCAATGCCATTTCAAAACAAGAATATGATGATATTGCTGCACAAGTAAAACTGGCTGAAGCAGATCTTGCTGCCACTCAAGCTGAGCTTAAGAATGCAGAAATCAATCTCGGTTATTCAACCGTGCGTTCCCCCATTTCAGGTCAAACCAACCGCTCTACCGTGACTGTAGGTGCGCTGGTTACAGCCAGTCAGGCTGAACCCTTGGTGACTGTACAGCGCCTAGACCCGATTTATGTCGACATTAACCAGTCTAGTGCAGAATTATTGCGTTTACGTCAACAATTGAGCCAAGGCAGCTTAGGCAGCAGCAACAACACGAAAGTGAAATTAAAGCTTGAAGATGGCAGCACCTATCCGGTTGAAGGTCGTCTTGCATTCTCTGATGCCAGCGTGAATCCGGATACCGGCACCGTGACTTTGCGTGCCGTGTTCCAGAACCCAAATCATTTATTGCTTCCAGGTATGTATGCCACTGCTCAAATCGTGCAGGGTGTGATTCCAAATGCCATCCTGATTCCTCAGGCAGCGATTACCCGTACGCCAACAGGCCAGGCCATTGCCATGATCGTGAATGCCAAAGGCGCTGTTGAAACACGCCCAGTGGAAACTGCGGGTGTTCAAGGTAAAGACTGGATTGTCACTAAAGGCCTGAAAACCGGTGAAAAAGTGATTGTTGATGGTATTGCCAAGGTGAAAGAAGGCGCAACTGTCGTTGCTAAACCTTATCAACCTCAAGCTGCGCCTCAAGGTGCCGGTCAACCTGCCGCACAAGCCAATAAAGCAGCTCAACCTGCGCAGCAAGCACAACCCAAAACTGAACAAAAATCTACTTCAAATACATAAGGGGTAGACTAAATGGCTCAATTTTTTATTCATCGCCCGATTTTTGCATGGGTGATTGCATTGGTGATTATGCTGGCGGGTATCTTAACCATCAGCAAAATGCCGATTGCACAATATCCAACCATTGCTCCGCCAACAGTCAGCATTTCTGCGACTTATCCTGGTGCATCTGCTGAAACTGTAGAAAATACAGTGACCCAGATCATTGAGCAGCAAATGAATGGTCTAGACGGCTTACGTTATATCTCGTCAAATAGTGCGGGTAACGGTCAGGCATCTATCGCTTTGAACTTTGAACAAGGCATTGATCCTGATATTGCCCAAGTTCAAGTCCAAAACAAATTACAGTCAGCAACGGCGCTACTCCCTGAAGATGTGCAACGTCAAGGGCTTCGCGTAACCAAATCTGGTGCAAGCTTCTTGCAGGTTTTGGCTTTCTACTCACCGAATGGTGAATTGACCGATGCCGACATTAAAGATTATGTGAACTCGAATATTTCTGAACCGCTCAGCCGTGTGGCGGGTGTCGGTGAAGTACAGGTATTTGGTGGTTCATATGCCATGCGTATCTGGTTAGATCCTGCAAAACTCAGCAGTTATCAGCTGACTCCAAGTGATGTCGTGGCTGCCTTGCGTACTCAAAACGCGCAAGTTGCTGTGGGTCAATTGGGCGGTGCGCCAGCGGTTGAAGGTCAAGTCCTGAATGCCACTGTAAACGCACAAAGCCTTTTGCAAACGCCTGAACAGTTCAAAAACATTTTCTTGAAAAATGCCGGTTCTGGTGCAAAAGTAACTATTGGTGATATTGCCAAAGTCGAATTAGGTTCGGACAACTATCAGTTTACCTCGAAATTCAACGGCAAGCCTGCCGGTGGTGTAGCGATTAAACTGGCCACGGGTGCAAATGCATTAGACACCGCGACTGCGGTAGAAGAACGTTTAGTACAGTTACGTAAAAACTATCCAACAGGTTTAAAAGATCAGCTGGCGTTTGATACCACCCCGTTTATCAAACTTTCGATTGAAAGTGTAGTTCACACTTTAGTTGAAGCGATTATTCTGGTATTCCTGGTTATGTTCCTGTTCTTGCAGAACTGGCGTGCAACCCTGATTCCAACCATGGCTGTGCCGGTGGTTGTACTCGGTACATTCGCGATTATCAACCTGTTTGGCTTCTCAATTAACACGCTCACGATGTTTGCCATGGTTCTTGCCATTGGTCTTCTGGTGGATGATGCGATTGTCGTGGTCGAAAACGTTGAACGTATTATGGGAGAAGAGCATCTAGAGCCGGTTGAGGCGACTGAAAAGTCGATGAATCAGATCTCTGGTGCATTGATTGGTATTACCACGGTATTGTCTGCCGTATTCGTCCCAATGGCGTTCTTTAGCGGAACCACCGGGGTGATTTACCGTCAGTTCTCGATTACCCTGGTGACTGCAATGGTTCTGTCACTGATTGTGGCATTAACATTTACCCCTGCGCTTTGTGCGACCTTGTTGAAACAGCATGACAAGAATAAACCGCAAAGCAACAGTGCCCCTGCCCGCTTCTTCCGCTGGTTCAATGAACGCTTTGAACGTACTGCTGAAGGCTACCAAAAATGGGTCGGAAAACTGCTGATTCATAAAATCATTGCCGGTGCGATTTATGCGGTCGTGATTGTCGGTCTATTGTTCTTGTTCAAAAGCTTGCCAAGTTCATTCTTGCCGGATGAAGACCAAGGCGTGGTCATGACTCTGGTTCAGCTTCCACCGAATGCTACCCTGAACCGTACTGAGAAAGTTATTGATCAAATGACTGGCTTCTTTATGGAAGGTGAAAAAGCCAATGTCGACTCTGTCTTTAGTGTCGCAGGTTTCTCGTTTACCGGTGTCGGTCAAAATGCCGGTCTGGCTTTCATCAAATTGAAAGACTGGAGCGAACGTACTTCTCCTGAATCGCAAATCGGTGCCATTATCCAGCGTGGTATGGCATTGAACGTCATTGCTAAAGATGCGTCTTATGTAATGCCATTGCAGCTTCCTGCAATGCCTGAACTGGGTGTTTCTGCTGGCTTTAACTTGCAGTTGAAAGATGCAGCCGGTCTTGGTCATGAAAAACTGCTCACTGCACGTAACATGATCTTGGGTATGGCTGCACAGGACAAACGTCTTGCGGGTGTTCGTCCAAATGGTCAGGAAGATACGCCACAGTACAAAATCTATGTAGATAACGAAAAAGCCAGCGCTATGGGCGTCAGCATTTCTGAAATCAACAGCACCATGAGTATTGCTTGGGGTGGTTCATACATTAATGACTTTGTCGACCGTGGTCGTATTAAGAAAGTTTATGTTCAGGCCGTTCCGGATGCACGTATGATGCCGGAAGATCTCAACAAGTGGTACGTACGCAGCAACGCTGGTCAAATGGTTCCGTTCTCTGCTTTTGCTACAGGTGAATGGACTTACGGTTCGCCACGTCTTGAACGTTATAACGGTATTTCATCGGTTAACATTCAGGGTACGCCTGCTCCGGGTGTCAGCTCGGGTGATGCGATGCTTGCCATGGAAGAAATCATTGCCAAATTGCCTGAAATGGGTATCGCTGGCCTTGACTACGAGTGGACAGGTTTATCGTTGGAAGAACGTGAATCTGGCTCGCAAACGCTTGGTCTGTATGCGCTTTCAATGCTGATTGTATTCTTGTGTCTTGCGGCATTGTACGAGAGCTGGTCAATTCCATTCTCAGTCATGCTGGTGATTCCACTAGGTATTGTCGGTGCAATTGGCTTGACTTTCTTGGGTATGGTTCTGTTTAAGGATCCAAACCTGTCGAATAACATTTACTTCCAGGTTGCGATTATTGCCGTCATTGGTTTGGCTGCGAAAAATGCGATCTTGATTGTCGAATTTGCCAAGGAGCTGCAGGAAGATAAAGGCGAGCCTTTACTTGAAGCGACCCTTCATGCAGCAAAAATGCGTTTGCGTCCAATCATCATGACCACTTTAGCCTTCGGTTTTGGTGTACTTCCGCTTGCCCTGTCTACAGGTGCCGGCGCAGGTAGCCAGCACTCGGTCGGTTATGGTGTACTCGGTGGCGTAATCAGTTCGACTTTATTGGGTATCTTCTTTATTCCTGTGTTCTATGTCTGGATTCGAAGTATCTTTAAATTTAAACCTAAAAAACCAAATAATCAGGAGCAAGCATCGTGATGCAAAAGGTATGGTCTATCTCAGGTCGTAGCATTGCGGTATCTGCACTTGCGCTTGCTTTGACTGCATGTCAAAGCATGCGTGGCCCAGAGCCCGTAGCTCAAGCGAATATTCCAGAACAGGGTTACTTAACCGCGAATTCTGGACCTTCAATTGCTGAACAAGGTTATAAAGACTTTTTTGCCGATCAACGCTTAATCCAAGTGCTTGATCTGGCATTAGCCAATAACCGTGATTTGCGTACTTCGACCTTGAATATTCAACGTGCGCAGCAACAGTACCAAATTACCCAGAACAATCAGCTGCCAACCATTGGTGCCAGCGGTAGTGTGCTGCGTCAAGACACGCTCAACACCGGTACCATGACCAGCTACAATGTAGGTCTGGGCGTGACTGCCTATGAGCTGGATTTCTGGGGTCGTGTACGTAGCTTAAAAGATAATGCTTTGGATACGTATCTGGCCACTTCAAGTGCGCGTGATGCGACTCAAATTGCCCTGATTGGTCAAGTGGCGCAAGCCTGGTTGAATTATTCGTTTGCCAATGCAAATTTAAGACTTGCAGATCAGACGCTGAAAGCCCAACTTGAGTCTTATAACCTCAACAAAAAACGTTTCGATGTTGGTATCGACAGTGAAGTTCCTGTTCGTCAGGCACAGATTTCTGTAGAGACTGCACGTAACGATGTGGCCAATTACAAGACTCAGATTGCTCAAGCACAGAACCTGCTTAACCTGCTTGTAGGTCAAGCTGTTCCTGCTAACCTGTTACCGACTCAACGTGTGACACGGATCAGTCAAGGCAATGCGCTAAGTGCGGGTTTACCAAGTGACTTACTCACCAACCGTCCAGACATCCGTGCTGCGGAATATCAGCTTTCTGCCGCAGGTGCAAACATTGCTGCAGCGAAAGCACGCTTATTCCCGACCATCAGTTTGACCGGTAATGCAGGCTATGCGTCAACCAGCTTAAGCGACCTGTTCAAATCAGGCGGATTTGTCTGGTCAATTGGCCCAAGTATTGACCTTCCAATCTTCGATTGGGGTACACGTCAAGCCAACATCAAAATTTCAGAAACAGATCAGCAAATTGCTTTATCTGACTATGAAAAATCAATTCAGTCCGCTTTCCGCGAAGTGAATGATGCCTTGGCAGTACGTCAAAACATTGGTGACCGTTTAGCTGCACAGCGCCGTTTGGTGGATGCAACCAATACCACATACCGACTGTCAAATGCCCGCTTCCGTGCCGGTATTGACAGTTACTTAACCGTATTGGATGCGCAACGTGCATCATATGCAGCTGAACAAGGTTTATTGTTGCTTGAACAAGCCAACATGAATAACCAGGTTGAATTGTATAAGACCCTGGGTGGTGGTCTTAAAGCCAACACCGGTGATGCTGTTCAACAGGTGCCATCTAGTGCTGAACGCAAAGCTGCAAACAGCGCTCAATAAATTATAGCTCATAAAAAAGCCTGCGCAATGCAGGCTTTTTTATTGCTTTTTCAAGCCCGATTTCCTATCTTCACTAGACTCCATTTCGTTTGAATATCAAAAAATGCTCCTTAGTAATTTAGAATCTGTTCCGGCTCACACCATTATTCGTCAAATTGATGTGGTCTACGGCAGCACTGTACGCAGCAAGCATGTCGGACGTGACTTGCTGGCTGGCCTGAAAAATATTGTTGGTGGTGAACTGACTGCCTATACTGAACTGCTGGAAGAATCGCGTCAGGAAGCCATGAACCGGATGATTGAAAAGGCTCAATCTTTAGGTGCAAATGCTGTGGTCGGCATCCGTTTTTCTACCTCGAATATTGCACAAGGCGCTTCTGAACTTTTTGTTTATGGAACTGCAGTGGTTGTGGAACCAAATGCGACCAAACTTCCTGATCCCTTCCCGACGCAAGGTTAAGTCATGGATGCTTTTCTATTAAAAGTCATTATCTTTGTGGTTTTATTTACTATTGGCTGGGGATTTGGCCGCCGCGCGGAAAAAAAACATTTTACTGAACTGGATGAGCAAGAACAGCGTTTGGCTTATATCACCCTGGACAATAGCCGCTTTAAAACGTCTTCCCATCCTGGGCAACTGGTCAGTAGCAATGTGGTGATTTCGCATGATTACTTTAAATATGTCATTGCCAATATCCAGAATTTTTTTGGTGGTCGCTTAACCAGTTATGAAAGCGTAGTTGAACGAGCCCGCCGTGAGGCAATTGTGCGCTTAAAACAGGAAGCGGAAAAAATCGGTGCGACGTATATTATGGGTTTACGCTTAAGTACCACAGAGCTTGGTATGCAAGGCGGCATGGTCGAAGTGTTTGCATATGGAACGGCGATTCAACGACCTTCAGATTAAATAAAGCAGTTAAAGACTCAGTATCGGTAGTCTTCAGCAAAAGCTTGAGGAACCTGGTATTGAGTTCCATCAAATTTCAGTATAAAACTTTGCTGAGCTCGGTTGCGTTTTCCCTCTACACAATGTTCTAGTGTTCCTGACATTTCGTAGTGGCTGATTTTGCTGCGTACCTGAATATCAGAATATTGATGTGACTTTTTTGGAAGCATCACTAATGTTGAATTACGTTCCTCAATCTCAGCATTGCATTGTGTATCGGTTTCAGCACGATAACGCTCTACAATCAAGCCATCTAAAATCATCGTTTTATTGTTTAAATCGTACAAATTAAGCAATTGCATACGATATGGATTGGGCTGTGAATGTCCGCTGTAATTTAATCTTAAGCCAATGGCTCTAACCGTCTGTGAAACTTTATAAGCTCCTAGATCGAGTGATATTGAATCCAGTGAAATCGCATCGGAAATTAAAGATTGCTGCACCACATACTTCGATTGTACGGTATTGGTTTTCGTCTCCAGAGTTAAAAACGTGAGTTGATAAACGCCAATAGTTTCATCTTCCTTCGAAGCTATCCATTTCGTATAGGCAACCAGACTCAGCTCAGGAGATTGCGGCAATGACTTGCATGACAAATAATTTGAATCAAATGAGCCTATAATTTTTTGCTGCCTTAACAATTTTTCAAGTTGGGCTTTATTACTGCATAAGTCCCCGGCAAAGGAATATTGCGCTGCAAAAAGAAAAGAGATCATACATAATCCAAGAATGAAAAATCGATTTTCATAGTGTTTAACCATGTACAACCTCGTAATATTATTTTTTTAAGAAATCTGAATAAATCAGACCTTACTTCACTTTCATCTTACGAATCATTTTATACAGTGTACTTGGTGATAGGCGCGATACCCATACGCCCAGTTTTTCTTTCGTCCCGCCTACCACAATGTATTCTTCACCGTTCAGCAATGCACTCACCACTGTTTTGGCAAACACATCTGGCTCTAAACCATTTTCAATCGCTTCATCCTGATGCCCCTGTGGTTTACCTGCACCATTCAAGGCATTAAACGACACATTGGTTTTAACAAAGCCGGGGAAAATCACCGAGACATCCACGCCATTCTGCGCCACTTCCGCACGCAAGCTGTTGGCCCACATGTGAATGGCTGCTTTCGCTGCTGAATAGGAAGCACGGTATTGCGTACCCAAAAGTCCTGCCACACTGGACACAAAGGCAATACGACCGGACTTTTGTGCAAGGAATGTCGGTAAAACTGTTTTGGTTAGAAACACTTGCGAGAAATAATCCACTTCCATAATGGCGCGTTCAGTTTGCATAGTGGTATCGGCAATCAGGGCACGCTGGCTGAGACCCGCGTTATTGATTAACCAGTCAATACGACCTTTCTGATTCAGCACTTTTTCATAGGCATGGCGAACCTGATTTTCATCGGTAATATCGGCACTGACACAGATATGCCGCTCAGGATCGGTCAAACTTAAACGGACATTTTCCAGTTCATCCATACGCCGTGCAGTCAGTACGACTTGCGCTCCCTGCAAGGCACACTCATGCGCCAGTGCCTTGCCTAAACCTGAAGATGCGCCGGTAATCCATACCACTTTGTTGTTTAAACTGTCCTGCTGCGCCATGTTATGTTTCCTGTTTTGAATTACGATTCTGAATGGTTTGATCTGTCATTTTTAGGCCCTTGATTCAAAAACATCAGAAAATGATCAAAGTAACGATGGGTTTCTTGAGCATCGTAATAAGCACCCAATTTTTCCAGACGTTTATAGCCTAATTGCGTGGTCAAACTAATGACACCATTTAAGGTTTTATCAACCACCAAATTGAATTTCAACATTTTTTTGGGTTCACGTACCAAATACGTCACACCTTGATCGACCATTTCGGTAAATGCTTTCAAGGCAGGCGAAACGTATTGGCTATTTCCACTTTTTACCTGTTCCACACAACCTAAAAGCTCCACCACCAGCACATGATCAACCTGATAGGAAATATAGTGTTGATCATCTTTTTCGTGGGCCATTTTAATCAAATAGTTGACCATTGGAATTAAGCGGTCATTGCCAAAAAATGACACTGACCACGGCATATATTTACGGACCGTATCTAAAATCTGCTGCACCACCTTGTCTGACTCCCGGTCACCCGAGGTAGATAAACGCGAGATTTCGCCAAAAACCTGATCGACAATTTCGCAGGAAATATCTGCCAGCACCTCACCCAGCGGTTTCGCCAGGCTTTGGGTTTCACCTTCATTCAGTTGCTGGTGAATCTGCCGGAATCTTTGATGGGTTTCAGCTTTTAATTTTAAAGAAATCAAATGACTCATAATAATTATCTCCTTTTAGAATTGTTCTGCGATCTTCTGCGCTGTTTTTATAATACTCTCATCATAGAACCTAATTGTGTATGTGCCAAATGCTTATTTTTTGCATTTTCTTTAGCTGCCTAATCTGCCATTTTTTTTGCTACAATAGATGCAATTTTTTATTCACTTTCGATCTGTTTTCACTATGACTGATTCTGCGCAAAATATTGCTACAACCTACGATCCGACCGAGATCGAGAAAAAATGGTACCAAACCTGGGAAGAGCGCGGTTACTTCAAGCCGTCTGAAAAAGGCGAGTCTTTCTGTATCATGATTCCGCCACCGAACGTCACTGGTAGCTTGCACATGGGTCATGGTTTTAACAATGCCATCATGGATGCTTTGACGCGTTTCAACCGTATGTCAGGTAAAAATACCTTATGGCAACCGGGTACTGACCACGCGGGTATTGCAACGCAAATGGTGGTAGAGCGTCAGTTGGGTGCACAAGGCATTAGCCGTCATGACCTAGGCCGTGAAAAGTTCATCGAAAAAGTCTGGGAATGGAAAGAGCAGTCTGGCGGTAACATTACCCGTCAAATCCGTCGCCTCGGTTCTTCGGTTGACTGGTCACGTGAACGCTTCACCATGGATGATGGTTTATCAAACGCAGTAAAAGAAGTGTTTGTTAAACTTCACGAAGAAGGTCTGATCTACCGCGGTAAACGCCTGGTTAACTGGGATCCAAAATTACAAACTGCCCTTTCTGACTTAGAAGTTGAGTCTGATAAAGAGGAAGCAGGTTCACTTTGGCACTTCAAATACTTCTTTGAAGATAAGTCACTGCGTACCCACGATGGTAAAGATTACATCGTAGTTGCAACGACGCGTCCTGAAACATTGTTAGGTGATACCGCAGTTGCGGTTGCCCTTGATGATGAACGCTATGCAGCACTCGTTGGCAAGAACATCATTCTTCCAATTACAGGTCGTGCTGTTCCGATCGTTAAAGACGAATATGTCGACAAAGAATTCGGTACCGGTTGTGTAAAAATCACCCCTGCGCATGACTTCAATGACTATGAAGTAGGTAAACGTTGCGAATTGCCAATCATCAACATCTTCAACAAAAATGCTGAAGTGTTGGCTGAGTTTGAATACATCGCAAAAGCGGGCGAGCAAATTTCTAAAACCATTCCTGCACCTGCAGAATACGTTGGTTTAGAACGTTTTGAAGCACGTAAAAAATTGGTAGCTCAAGCGGAAGCTGAAGGCTGGTTAGACCAAATTCAACCGTACACGCTAAAACCACCTCGTGGTGACCGTTCGGGCGTGATCGTTGAGCCGTTATTGACTGACCAATGGTATGTGAAGATTGCGCCGCTAGCGAAACCTGCCATTGAAGCGGTTCAAGACGGTCGTATCAAGTTCGTTCCTGAGCAGTACAGCAACATGTATATGGCTTGGATGAACAACATTCAGGACTGGTGTATCTCGCGTCAATTGTGGTGGGGTCACCGTATTCCTGCTTGGTACGATGCGGAAGGCAACGTATATGTTGGTCGTGACGAAGCTGAAGTACGTAGCAAGAACAACATCCCTGCCGATGTTCAATTAAACCAAGACGAAGATGTATTGGATACATGGTTCTCTTCAGGTCTTTGGACATTCTCAACTTTAGGTTGGACTGGCGACGAAGCAAAAGACAAAGCCAACTACTTCTTGAATACATTCCACCCAACAGATGTATTGGTGACAGGTTTTGACATCATCTTCTTCTGGGTGGCACGTATGATCATGCTGACCATGCACTTCATGAAGAATGAAGATGGTACGCCACAAGTGCCGTTCAAAACTGTGTATGTACATGGTCTGGTACGTGATGGCGAAGGTCAGAAAATGTCTAAATCTAAGGGCAACGTACTTGACCCATTAGACCTGATTGACGGTGTCGATCTTGAAACTTTAGTACAAAAACGTACAACAGGTTTGATGAACCCGAAACAGGCGGCGAAGATTGAAAAATCGACTCGTAAAGAATTCCCTGAAGGGATTCAATCTTACGGTACAGACGCTGTACGTTTCACTTTCTGTGCCCTTGCAAACACCGGTCGCGACATTAAGTTCGATATGAAACGTGTTGAAGGTTACCGTAACTTTGCCAACAAAATCTGGAACGCAACCCGTTTCGTAATGATGAATGTCGAAGGTCAAACTATTGGTTCAGAAGCACGTCAAGACCTTTGGGAATTGCCTGAACAATGGATCGTAAGCCGTCTACAAAAAGCGACTGCTGCGGTACAAACTGCATTTGCAACGTATCGTTTAGACTTGGCTGCGCAAGCGATTTACGAATTCATCTGGAATGAATACTGTGACTGGTATGTGGAATTAACCAAACCAGTTCTGAACGATGAAAATGTATCTGAAGAGCGTAAAGCTGAAGTACGTCGTGTTCTTCTGGCCGTAATGGAAGCGTCTTTACGTCTTGCTCATCCGTTAATGCCGTACTTGACTGAAGAAATCTGGCAAACGCTTGCGCCTAAACTTGGTTTAGCGGGCGAAACCATCATGCTTGCGCAGTACCCTGTTGCTGACGAAGCGCTCATCAATGACCAAGCTGAAGCGGATATGCAATGGCTTCAAGGTTTGATTGGTGCGGTACGTAACATCCGTGGTGAGATGGGCTTAGGTAATGCGCGTTTGTTGCCTGTTCTTCTGCAAAACACCACTGAAGCTGAAAAAGCTCAGATCACACGTATTGAAGCATTGTTTAAAGCATTGGCGAAAGTTGAAAGCATTACTTTCTTGGCTAATGGCGAACAACCACCATTGTCTTCTTC
>NZ_DJDC01000118.1:0-9895 GCF_002430855.1 Acinetobacter sp. UBA5934
GGGAAATCTAATAAGGATTCTGAATTTTTACAAAACTTAAACTTCACTCCCGTAGTGGATGATTTTGGCTTAAGGGTTTTGAAAAATGCAAAATTAGATTTACCACCTAAGCAAGAGCCTCAACCTAAAGCAAAAACCAAAAGTAAAACCAAAGCAAAATAAGGCGGTAAATAATGGGCTTTTTCGGAAATTTATTTGGTAAAAAGAAATCCCTCCAAGGAGTCCATTCAAACCAAGGGTGGACTTCTTTATTTGTACATGAGCCTTATTCTGGCGCTTGGCAAAAGAACGATGAACTGACCCGGGAGGATTTGGCAGCACATCCAGCAGTTTTCTCATGTATTTCTTTGATCTCCCAGGATATTGGAAAAATGGGTATTTTGCTTAAAAAGCAGAAAGGCGGAATTTTAGTTGATGCGCCCATTCCTAAGGATCTGGTAGTTCTTAAACGTCCAAACCACTACCAGAACTGGCAGCAGTTTTTAGAGTTCTGGATGATCTGCCGAAAATTACGCGGTAATGCATACGGGTTTAAAATCCGTGATGTGTTTGGGCAGGTTACTAAAATTGTTATTTTAAATCCAGATCAGACAAAGCCGCTAATCAGTGATGATGGACAAGTCTTTTACCAACTTGGCGTAGATCGGCTGAATGGTACCGAGTCAGTTGTTGTTCCGGCCTCTGAAATCATTCATGACCGTGAAAACTGTCTTTATCATCCACTGGTAGGTATTCCGGCTATTACTGCTTATGGGATTTCAGCGGGATTGGGTTTAAACATTCTGAAAAATTCCAAAACTTCTTTTGGGAACATGAGTCGACCAAGCGGCATTCTGGTTGCGCCGGGTGCAATTTCAGAAGAAAAGGCTAGAGCTATTGGTGCAGCATGGAATGCGAATTATACAGGCCAGAACATCGGTAAAACTGCTGTACTGGGTGATGATCTGAAGTACCAGCCAATCAGCATGACAGCCTCAGATACTCAAACTATTGAGCAACTGAAAATGTCGAATGAGATTATTTGCTCAGTGTTACATGTGCCAGCGTTTAAAGTCGGGTATGGAACAATCCCGGCAGGGCAGAAGGTTGGTGATTTGAATGAAATCTATTTCTCTGACTGTCTACAAAGCCCGGTAGAAGCTATTGAAAACTTGCTTGATGATGCATTTGACTTAAAAGCGCGTGGCCTTGAAATATTCCTTGATGTTGATTCTCTGCTCCGCATGGATAAAGAAACCAAAATGGGCATTCAGGAGCGCGGTGTTAAGGCTTCAATCTTCACACCAAATGAAGCGCGTCAACAGTTTAATTTAGAGCCTTTGGTGGGTGGTGACACGGTTTATATGCAACAGCAGAACTATTCTCTTGAAGCATTGTCTAAACGTGATCAGACGGATGATCCTTTCAATACCTCTGCAAACAAAGAGGAAGAAGTCAAAAGCATCTTATCAGCTGTTCGATCCAAGACTATTTCGGCAGATGTGGGTGCTCGATTGATTACTAAAGCATATCCCGGACTTTCTGTTGATGATCTTTCAATTATTGAGGGAAAATCACTACGAAATAGTGGTTTCGAATCGCTTTACAAGGGGGTGTTTGGTTCGGATCAGCTATATACCACAGGCCAGTTTGTGACGCATAAAGGCTCGTTATGGCACTGTGAAAAAGATCATTCAGGCGAATTTAGCCATGAAAACTTCAAATTGGCTCAAAAGAAATGGGGTGAATCATGAGCATAGTCACTATTGATCAAGTGCGTGAGCATCTGCGATATGACACTGAAGATAATGATCCAATGTTAGAAATGTATATTAAATCCGCTGAAAATGCGGTTTTAAATTATGTGACGGATACGTTTGAAAACAATGTTTATCCAGATGATGTAAAGCATGCTGTTTTACTCATGGTTGGCATGTTTGATCGTGAGCGCGAACCAAGTAAAGAGTCATCAATTATTGATAATTATTTGCCACCAGCAGTACGTGCCTTGCTTTATCCATATCGTACACCAACGGCCATATAGGTGATTTATGCAATCAGGCAAATTACCCCACCGCATCACCATCGAGCACGAAATTGAAGGTGAGCAAGATCAGGTCACGGGTCATGTACCTATCATCTGGACTGAATTCACCAAAGTTTGGGGGAAACTTGAGGCTTTATCCACAAAAGATCAGCTTCAAGCCCAAGCCATTAATTCAACAATGACAGCGCGGTGCCGCATTCGATACAGCTCAACAGCAAGTCAGATTAATTCAACGATGCGCGTGTTGTTCCGTGGCAAGTACTGGAAAATTGACGGTGATCCAATTCCAGATAATGAAAGCGGTCTTGAGTGGTTAACCTTAAACCTTGCTGAAGGTGAATCATCATGGCAGCCGAATTAATTGAAGGTATGAGTCAGTTCAAACAAAAAATAGAACTACTTTCAAATCCTAAAAAAGCCAAACAATTTGCACGCAAAGCAGCTCGTCAAGCAATGAACATTGTTCGCGATGATGCACGTAATAATGCCAAGATGATTGATGATTCAGAAACAGCAGAAAAGATTCATAAAAATATTGTGACGCAAGGCGGGAAAAGTCGAAACTCAAATGAGATTGTGATGAGAGTCGGCATACGGGGTGGGGCAGCCATGAATAAGAGCTCCAATCGTGAAGCTTTATCGGGTCTATCGGGCGGCAATACAACATATTGGCGTTTTATTGAATTTGGCACATCACTTATTCAAGCATTCCCGTTTATGCGATTAGCACTTTCTCGAAATATCGATAAAGTCATAACAAAGTTTGTCCAGGTATTCGATGCTGAAATCACGAAAGCATTAAGCGGGGTCACATGACAGCACCTATTTTTGAATTGCTCAATGCCAGTGATGAGGTTAAGGCCTTTCTGCAAACTGGCAATAAGTTGCGAGCTTATGAGTTTGGCCTGGCACCAGATGCACCGCAGAAGCCGTATTTAGTTTGGCAGGATATTTCCGGGGTTCCTCAGAACCATTTGGATTGCCCGGCCAATACTGATCACATCACGATTCAAATTGATATTTACACTTTAGAGCCGCTGCAATTGCGAACAATTCGTGAGGCAGTGCGAAAAGCTTTAGAGCTTGATAACTCATGTACTGTGACAGATCTGCGCGGTAATGAGCGTGAACCAATTACAAAGCTTTATCGAACCGGTTTTGATTCAAACTGGTTTGTAGATCGATAAACAGAATTTTCCACATAGCACCCAACCGGGTGCTTTTTTTATGCCTAAAAATTGAGGAGTAGCTACTCATGGCGAAAAAAGGCGTTTTATCAAACGGCACAGCGGTATGGATTGTCCATGGTACTGTTCCAACATTAACAAAGATGGGTTGTATTAAGGCTTTGGCTCTGGGTGATGATAGCGCCAGTGAAATTGATACAACATGCCTAGAAGAAACTAGTACCAAAACTTCTGAATTTGGACTTAGCACACCAGGTGAAGGCTCAATTCAAATCGATACAGATCCTAAAAACTTATCGCATATGACTTTGTTGGAGCTTGCTGCCAATAAAGAAAAAGTAATGGTGTATGTGGGCTGGTCTGATGGTATTGCAGAACCGACATTAACCGGCAGTGATGTCACATTGCCTACGACTCGCACATGGTCGAGCTTTGAAGCAATTCTTCGCAAGGGCTCACCAGTGTTCGCCGTTGATGCAATGGTGAATCACACAATTCCTATGAAGCGACAAACTGAAGTAACTGAAGAATTTAAGGTGACTCCATAATGGCTAAATTGACTTTAGAGAAAGCAAAAAAAGCAGTCGGGATTGGTAGTTTTGTTGAAAAAACTATTAAGTTTCGCGATGTAGATGGCAATCAATTTGAAGGCGAAATCTTTATTAAGGTTTTATCTTCAGAAGAAGTGGCAAATATCACGGATATTTTGAAGCTCGAAAAAGATGAAAAATATACCAATAGCCAATATCGTGATGCAATGTTGGTTCAAGCAATTTTTGAAGGGAAGGACAAACCATTTTTTCCCGATTTAAAGAGTGCAGGCCAAGTGTCTGATGAAATGAAGGTCGCAATGTATCTGGCTGCTGATCAGGTTATTAATTTCACGGGAAAGTACTGGATCTCGACGAAGAGTCAGAATTCTACTGCGAACTCGTCAGCTGCGGAATCGGCGGACGAACCATCGCAGAAGCAAGAAGCAACCTAAGCAACACTGAGCTTCAAACGTGGAAGGCTTTCCGTCAGAAACGTGGAACCTTATTTTTAGGTAGACGGATGGAACAGGAATTTGGCCGTCTTTTTGCGCGGTACTTGAACACAAAGCTCCCAGAAGATAAGCAGATTGAAGATGCTCGCATCTTTATGGTTCATGAAGAAATTCTAGAAACAACTTTTGAAGAAGAAAGAATAAAGGCTATAAAGAAAAAGGAATCAACTTAGGTTGGTTTCTTTTTACTCATAAAATTAGTATCTTGTGATTACTTATGAAAAGAGTATTCACATGAAAAAATTATTAATAGTGGGATTGGTTGGGATTGGTCTGGTGGGGTGTAGCAGCATTAATGTAAAAACGGTTCCTGTTGGTACTATTAAGCAAGTGTCTGCGTTATGTATTGAAGATAATCCAAAAGTTACCGTCCCTGAATTCAATACTTATTTAAAAGAAGCCTTTCTGCGTCATGAAATTAATACTAGGCTTTATGATAAAGGTACCGTACCTGCAGATTGTAAATACAAGCTAAATTATGTTGCATATAGATCGTGGGATCTTGCAATGTATTTATCTCAGGTAAAACTAGAGTTATTTGAGAAAGAAAATTCAATTGCTGTTGTAAATTGGCAGCAAGGAAGTGGAGCCTTAAATAAATGGAGAAGCAGCCAAGGAAAAGTTTATTACTTAGTAGATGAGCTGCTCGGAGAAGCAAAAAATAAAGGTGAGGCAGTGAAATAAATAAAAATAACCTGCCAAAAGCAAACCTCTCTCGGGAGGTTTCTTTTTGTTCGGTAACTTAGTATCTTGTTCTAAATTATAAATTTGGGGTGGGGTATGGCTATAAATCCGTGTAAAGAATGTGGTGGACCAGTAAGCGATAAAGCTGAAAGTTGCCCTCAATGTGGGGCGAAGCAACCAAAAAAAACCAGTGTGCTGGCATGGATTGGATTAGTGCTTATTATTTTGGCTGGCATAGGAATGTGCGCTGAAGAAACAACCAAAAGTAATTCCCAGCAAACCCAAGAATCAAAACCTGTAGAATCAAATGAGATAGTTAAAACAGAGGATCCAGCACAACAGGTAGAGCAACAAAAAGATAAATGGGGATATAACACCACGAAGGATGAAATGAGGGGTGTGGAAACCAAATTTGCAACTATCGTTAGTGAGAATACAGTAAATTTTGATTTTCCATATGACGGTGGTTCGAAGCTGATTTTAACCCTTAGAAAAAAGGGAAATGAAACTGATGTCATGGTTACAATATCAAAAGGACAGATACTGTGCAGAATAGATGGGTGTGAAGCTGCATTTAAATTTGATAAAGGTGCGGTGCAATCTATAACAATGGCTGAGCCTGATAACCATGCATCTGATGTTTTATTTGTGATGTATGACAATACGGAATCAAAAATTATTAATAGTCTTAAAAATTCAAAAAAACTGGTAATAGAAGTTCCTTTTTACCAAGTGGGAAAGAAGCAATTTACTTTTGATGTCAGCGGCTTAAATTGGAGTCTGTGACATAAAAATTTAAAAGCAATTTAATCAAAACAGTGAAGCACCCAATCGGGTGCTTTTTTATTGCCTGAGGTTTTGTATGAGCACCAAACTTGGAACATTAACGCTAGATCTAGTTGCAAAGATTGGTAATTTTACGGGACCAATTAAAGACGCAGAAAAGCAAACCAAACTTAGCTTCGACAACATGCGAAATCATGTTAATAATTACGGTGCTGTCGCAGTGGCGGGGGCTGCTGCTGTTGGGGCGGGCGTTTTTGCAATGGCGAATGAGTACGCCAATGCAGCACGTGAATTGCAAATTTTTGCGTCAATCTCAAATACCACTACCCAAGAATTTCAAAGAATGGCTGTTGGTGCCCAAACAATGGGTATTAGCCAAGAAAAACTTGCAGACCAATTAAAAGATTTTAATGAAAAATTGGGTGAGTTCATCACGATTGGTTCAGGTGGTGCGGTAGATTTCTTTGAACAAATTGCAATTAAAACTGAGGGGTCTGCGGAAGGTGCGAGAAAATTAGCACTTGAAATGCAAAATCTTTCTGGTCCTAAGGCGCTACAGCTGTACGTTGATAAATTAGAGGAAGCTGGCGCCACTCAACAGCAAATGTCTTTCTATTTGGAAAGCATGGCTTCAGACACTACAAACCTAATTCCGCTTTTAAGAGATGGCGGTAAGGGTTTTGAATATTGGGCTGATGCTGCTGAACGTGCCGGCGCGATTATGGATGAATCAGCTATCGCTAAAGCCAATGAGCTTAAAGTGCAGATGGAATTGCTGGGCTTGCAGGTTGATGGTGCAAAAAATAAATTCATCCAGGGGTTAATGCCCGCACTGGTATCAGTCGGTGATGGTATGTCTAATGCTGCAACTGAAACAAACTTAATGTCTGATGCAGGCGAAACCCTTGGAGAGGTATTTAAGGGTGTTGCTGCAACTGGTATGGGTGTTTACGCAGTTGTTAAGATGCTATCCAATGCGATTGCAGGATTGGCGTTTACAGCGGTAGAGGCAAAAAATAACGTAGACAAAGCCGCAGAAAAAGGTTCTTGGGCAGATAATTTACCAGGTATTAAGTTTGCCAAAACATTGATTACTGGCTCAGTTCTTGCCCGAGCACCTAATAGCGGTGTTGCTATGGCAGCCAAGGACAATGCAAAGGTTGCTGATGATGTCGCCAGTTCAATCGGTAGAATTTACAGCAATGCTGTCAATCAATCTGTGTCGGCAATGGCTAAAATTCAAGGTAGTCAAGCAGGCGTAACCAAAGGGGCGGACGAGTGGATTAAGAAACAAAATGCTGCCGCTAACGCAACAAAGGCAACCACTAAGGCGCTAGAAGAGCAACAAGCAAAAGCTCGCGATTCTATTTCATATGAATATCTCGATGACTTTGCAAAATTTGCAGAAGACTATAATCGTCAAGTTGCTGAAATAAAGAAAGCTAATTTCGGCTCTTTAGAATCTGAATATATTTCTAAGGCTAAAGCTCGGTATGAATATGAAGAGGAAATGTATCTTCGCCAAGTTACCGAGGAGATAAATAATTTCAAATGGTCTGAGGAACAAAAGCTCAATTATTCATTTGAGACACAGCGCATCATGGTTAGTGAGTCGGGTAAATTTAACGATGAGCTGAAAGCCTTAAAGCTAAAAGCCATAGATGAACAATATGCTATCGAATTACGTAAGGCTCAATGGCATGCACTTGAAGTACGCCAAACCTTAGAAGATTCGATAAAAGGACTTTCTGGTGGTGCTGATGATATTTTTGCGAAAGCAACCATGTCTCCGAAAGATTACTCCAAATGGGCCATTGATAATGATCATTCAAGTGCTCAAGTCTCTTTGAAAAATCAGCGCGTCGGTGTTGAACGCGAGATCATGACGAGTGATGCATACTCAAATGATGATGAACGATATGAAGCACTTTTGCAGGCACATCAAGAGTATCGCGATGGATTGGCGGCTATTGATGTTCAGTACGATCAGCAAGTTAAAGATTTAGCTCAGTCACAGCACGACGCTCAAATGAATATTTGGCAAGACCTACTTTCTCGTACCGGCACCATCTTTAATGATATGGCTGCAATGGTGAAGGAAACAGCAGGAGAGTCTAGTGCTGCTTACAAAGCAATGTTCTTAGTCAATCAAGGCATCTCTATTGCGCAGGCACTCATCAACACTGAAGTTGCAGCGACTAAAGCTATGGCAGAGGGCGGCATGATTGCCGGCATTCCAATGTCAGCTGCTATTCGTGCGCTTGGTTATGCCTCGGTTGGCCTGATTGCAGGTCAGACCATTGCTGGTATGGCCCACGATGGTATCGACAATATTCCGAAAGAAGGTACTTGGCTGTTGGATAGAGGTGAACGTGTCGTTGATAGTCGGACGAATAGTGATTTGAAGAACTATCTTGCTGATGGCGGTGGCTCTAAAGCACCTAATGTAAATGTCTATACATTACCCGGTCAAACTGCTGATGTATCAATGAATAGTGACGGAAGTTTGGATGTTCGCATTCGTAAAATTGCTGGGGAGTATTTAAACGGGCAGCTATCAAACCCGAATAGTCAGACCAGTAAAAACATGAAGCAGAATTTTAATGTAGCGCAAAGACGATAGGAGGCGATATGCCAGAACTAAATAGGCTTGCATATTGTGTCCAGCAATCTGGCTATAGGGTAGATTTTGGTAATGACGTGATAGCACAAAATCTTGATGGCGGTCCAAGCCGTTATCGTCGGGATGTTCGCGGGAACTCGCATACCGTAAATGTGAGTTGGGTGTTAAAACTGAAAGGCTATCAATATCTAACCGCTTTTTACCGGGTCTGGATGCGCAATCCATCACAACCATTTTTAGCGGAGTTGATTATTGATGATGAGCTAAAGGACTATGAATGTTTCTTCAAGTCGGCAATTCAACTTAATTCCAAAGAGGGTCTTGTATACCGGGTTTCAGCTCAACTAGAGGTTAAAGCATTGATTGCAGATGATGCATTTGATGATGCACTGGTATCGCTTGGATCGGGCAGTGATATTTTTGAGCCGCTTGAGGAGCTGGTGAATGTTGATCTGCCAAATGCCTTGGAGCTTTAAATGACTGACTATGTATCTTTCTTTCTCAATGCTCAAGGCGGAATTGTTTCACTGGATTGTATTGAAATAGCACATTCAAGCTTCGCCAAAGTATTTCGCTATGTCAGAAATGACACCAGTGGAATTACGGTTAAGCATGAAGATGGCTTCGACTATTTTTATGAGTTTCAGCAAATGGAAATAGGCCGAAAAAATATCACGAATGATTTGGACCAGGTATTTAGTATTACTTTGGCTGATTATGATGATGTGTTAATTAAGGCTTATGAGAATTTAACCGACAACATACCGCCGACTTTTAAATACCGAGTCTATCGTGATGACGATTTGTCTGGGCCCATGCAGATCATTCAAACCTTGGATATTGTCAGTATGAATAAAGATGGTACGGGACTGGTCACTTTTGATGCACAAGCACCTGAACTGAATTCAGTTCGAACCGGGGATTCGTATTCAATGGAACGATTCCCCATGTTGCGAGGCACCTTATGATTGATGAGCTACTGGATCGCGAATTTCGTCATGGATATACCTGCAATGAGTTTGCGTGTGAGGCATGGAAACTGGTAACAGGTGAAGACCTATCACAGCGATTAGAACTATTTCTGAACGGGGGTGAAGGTTTTGAGCGACTGGATAAACCGATCAGCCCCTGTCTTGTTTTTTTTCATAATTCAGCCCGAAGTGAGACCCACATCGGGCTTTTTTATGAGGGTCGGGTTTTACATCTGGCAGCGAGGGGTGCTCAGTATGTGCCCCTTGAATTTATTGTTGGTTATAAATATTGCGAGTTTTATCAATGAAACGTGTGTTTATTATTCCAGATCCTTTCAACAAAGAAACATGGTCTGATGAAAGTGTTGAAGATGTTTGCGAATATTTAAAACAGCAATTTGCGGTATTTCCTAAAAATACCCGCATTTATCACAACCAGATTGCAGTAAAAAATGATGTGACACCGACTGATGAGCGCTCGATTAAACACTTGCAAAGTCTGGAGGGTGATTTTTATGTGGTGATTTATCCATCTGAGTTGCTAACGATTATATATTGGGCAGTGCTGATCGT
>NZ_DJDC01000118.1:10032-22811 GCF_002430855.1 Acinetobacter sp. UBA5934
ACGGCTGCGTTTAGCGTCTATACTTATATGACCATGCCGAAACCGCAAGTTTCTGCACCACAGTCATCAAATAATGATCTGGCGTCACGTCAGAATCAAGCTCGGTTAGGCGGGCGAATTCCTGAAATTTTTGGGCAATTGCGTGCGGTACCGGATTTAATTGCAGCACCAATGACCTATTACGATGCTAATAACAAGGAAATTGAAGAGTGCTTAATGTTGTGTACCCGTGGCTATGTGCAGGTTCATGATGTTAAAGATGATCAAACTAATATCAATGATATTTCTGACATGGCAGTTTCTGTCTATGATCCTCATACCAGCATTATCGGCACACCCATTTATCAGGTTGGAGCACCATTTACTGAAGCTCCATCTTTTTCAATTAAATCAAAATCTATTAATGGTCAGACATTAAATGTGCCTAATGATCAAAAAGTAGAATCTACAGAACTCTATTTTCAGTTCCCGGGTTTGATTAAGACTACATCCTCAAGTATTAATCTGGATGAGCTGTTTGATCCGAATGATTCAATCGGTATTTACGGTGCTGAATTTTTTAATAAAGATATCTACATAGCAGCAGATACCACATTTACGGCAAATAAAGAGTTGATTGTCATTTCATCAACAGATATTGCGAGTGTGAATAATTTCAAGGAGATTAATCTGTCTGGCGCTTTGATTAAGGTGACGACAGAGATTGAACCGGCACCACCGGAAACAGAACCCACTTATATTGATACCCTTTATGACTTATCCGGGCGTTATAAAGTATCAAATATAATTAAAAACCCATTTTCGGGTAGATTCGCCTATACGATAACCCTGGAGGATGCGCTATCTGTAAATCCAAAATGGGAATATATCAATACAAGCTATACTGATGTGGTGGGTATTGTCTTTACCGGTAATACAAGTTCAATCAATTTGAATGGTACTTACATTGTCGAGTCGGTAACATCCAATGAGATTAAATTAATCAATCCAGACCTGCTGAATAGTGACTGGGCGAAAGTTAATTTTTTACCTAATCAGAATACGCAAGGCCATGCTTTAGTAATTCGACTGGATAAATTGAATAACAGCTGGGTAGGCTGGTATAGCCTGGATTTGGAAAATACTGAAGAACTGGTTTTTAATCTGTTTTACCAAAACGGACTATTCTATCAGGACTCAAAAGGCGGGGTTTGGGCAGAATCAATGACTGTGCAGGTTGAGTATCAGTATATTAACAGCAGCAATCAGCCAGCCGGCCAAATCTACTCACAGCAGTTCACGATTACGAACAGTTCAAAAAGCCCATTTGGAACTACCCGGAGGATTCATTTGAATACACCTGGTCGTGTGCGGTTCCGGATCGCCCGAACGACACCGACTAAAAATGACAAAACCCAGGACTTAACCAAAATTAAGGATGTTTATGCGGCATCGAAAAGCAAGGTTTTGAACTATGGTGATGTCACGATTGTTCGCTCAAAAACACTCGGTACTGAAGGCGCTCTATCTTTGAAAGAGCGCAAATTGAATATGCTGGTGACGCGTAAACTACCGGTCAATGGTATTGGCGCACTGATGCCGACCAAGTCAGCTGCACAAGCCTTAATTTATCTTGCTTTGGATAGTAAAAACGGTCGCAGAAGTACTTATGAAATTGATATCAATCAAATCCTGGCGGTAGAGCAGGAAGTGAATAGTTATTTTGGTTCAACGAAAGCAAGTGAGTTCAGTTATACCCTAGATGACAATAATTTATCGTTTGAAGAAATTGCTGGAATGATCGCAAGCGCAAGCTTTTGTGAAACATACCGGCTCGGATCTAAGCTGCGATTAAAGTTTGAAAAGCCACAACCCAATGCAGTTTTACTTTTTAATCATCGCAATAAAGTTCCAAAATCTGAAAAACGGTCTTATTCGAACCGGATTGATAAAGGGTATGATGGTATTGAGCTTGAATACACCAGCTCGGTAGATGATGCTCGAATCAAATATTCTATTCCTGAAAATGGTTCGGCAAAAAATCCCATGTCCATTAAAACCACAGGCATCCGCACCGATGAGCAGGCAAAAACACGCGCATGGCGTGAATGGAACAAGCTGCTTTTTAAGCGTATCACATGCCAGTTTGATGCACTGGATGAATCCAATTTACTGGCTCGCAATGACAAGATTATGGTTGCGGATAACACATTGCTGGGGACTGAAGATGGTGAGGTAGAGGCGGTTGAAGGTTTGACTTTAACCCTTTCACAAAATGTTGAGTTTTCAGTAAATCAGGTTAAAAAAATCTATCTGCAAATGCCTAATGGTTCGGTTGATATGATTGACTGTCGTGCAGGACTGATGACTAATCAGGTGGTCTTGGTTCGACCCCCAGTAGATTCTCTTGTTGTTGGAACTGATCGATACCTAAAAACAACCTATCAGATAGTGAAGTCTGAAGATGCTGTGAAATCAGCTTTTTTAGTCGCTGAGATGTCACCATCCGGAAAGATGACCAACTCGGTTAAAGCAGTGAATTATGATGCTAGGTACTACCAGCAAGATCATGATTTCTTTTAACTGAATTTAAAGATTAACAGCCACCTTCGGGTGGTTTTTTATTGCCAGAGGAAAAAGTTATGGTTGACATTGTGACAAAGCAGGAACTTGAAGCTGCAAAGCTTGATGTAAAAAGTGCAGGTGAAGCGGTTAATGAAAAAAAGGTTATTGTTCCGCGTTATGGAAACCCATTTAAATCTATTCCACTGGTTGCTCAAGAGGCGGAAGCCAAAGCAGATGAAGTTATTGCGAAAGGTTTTTACACTAGCTTTACCACTGAGGCTGCATTAAAAGCAAGTTTACCAACTGTATCTGAAATGCGTGCACGTGCTGATGATACTCGTAAAATATGGCGTTGGAATCGCACTAGCGCTGTGGGTGTTACACCGGTTACAGGCACATGGACTGATACAGGGTTAAGTGATAAGGATTTAGCGAAAAAAGAAACACTTGATGCTGTTTTCAGAACTACCGGAAAAAACCTTTTTGATAAATCAAAAATTGTTCCTGGGGAGTACTTTAATTCTACACAAAATAAAATTGTGGTATCAACAAACTGGCGCAGAAGCGGATTTATTCCTATTGAGGCTGGAAAAACTTATACCCTGAGTGGGAATATCAGCACCAATCATAATATTGCCTGGTATGCAACCAATGATCCGGCATCAGCTGCCATTTCATTTACGACTTCAAAGGTTGCCCAAGTTGCTCCAGCGGGCGCGAATTTTGCTGTATTCAACCTGACCAATACAGGTCAGGATGTCACCACATATGATGGCACATCGCAATTTGAATTAGGTTCTTTGGCCACCAGTTATGAAGCATTCTTTTTAAAAATATTAAAAAATGATGTGGCTGGAATCCCTGAACTTGAGCAACAAGTTCAAGCAAAGGTTTCAACGACCGAGGTTTTTGACTATAAGTCGTACAACAAGATCAATCCCGCTAATTGTGATTATGTTCGAAGATACTCAACCTCCACAAAAGGTTTTACGGCCGATACCCTGGGCATTGCCGCATCAGCTTATATTCCAGTTGTAGCAGGCGAATGGTATGTCGTCAGCGGTGAATATTTTGGCAATACCGCAACACCGCAAGGCGGTTATTTTACAAGCTCCACAGCAACCACAGCACTGGACAATATCACCTGGGCCAAACCGGTTGATAATGTCGGACACTGTTTTAAGGTCCCTACAGGACTGGGAATTACGCACATTGTTGTCAATTTGAAGAAAACAGCAGTCGGCTCTACACAACTAAATGGAAATGTGCAATTAGAATTAGGTGAGCAAGCAACTGCTTATCAGCCTTATCTGGAAAAAGCACAAATTAAAACTGCACTCTTGCCATCGAACAGCAGTGGTGGCGGATCAGCTGGAGGATTTAATGACGCGGCCTGGTATAAGTTTATCAAGGCAGATGGTGCAAAAATCCATCAAGATAAATTGCCCAAGTTCAGGAAGGCAATGTTGTTGAAGAATGAAGATGTGGTTGTTATAAATACTGGCACATCGTTGACAGCGCGTACTTCTGAGCATTGCACTTTGCGATCAGACGCACCTTTTAGACCACCTATGATGCACTCAAATGCATTTTGTTCTCATATCTGGGATGCACTCAAGTGGGATGGACAGCAGTATCGTCGCTATGATTCTGCATATTTTTCTGAAACCGGCACTTTTGCAACGTCATCCAATCTATCAGAATGGGATGATGGTGCTTATCGGGATGGTTTAACCCGTTATTCAGAAAGTGCAAATGCGGCAGTGCAGTTTCTAATTCCAATCAATGCATGGCAATTCAACTTTATTTATCGTACTGATTCAGTTGGTAGCGACGCAAAAATTACAATTGCCGAGGGGATGGGAAAAGTTCAGGTTTTTGATGAAGCAAGCCAAACATGGGTGGAGGCAAATAACTATACGTTTAGTCAGCTTGAATCCACACCAGCGACACGAAGCGTCAATGTGCCTAATCCTTTAGGTGTTGTGACTGCAACAACATTACAAAGCAAAGCGAATACTACGTACCAGAAGCGATTAAAAATGCGTTGTAGAAATACGGATGGTACTTTTACTTCACTAGACACAGCAAAAACCTTAACTATTGCACGGATTGGTGCAGGTGCACGCTTTATGTACTGGGGAGTCGAGTGGTCGCCACGTCAATTTATGATCTCCTATATCAATAGCGCACGAGGTTCACACGCAACGAATGCCACAACAGCTTCAAATCGAGGTTTACCTCTTTATCAGGATAATGAGATCTGGTCTTTCAAACCTACATTAATCCTATCAGAGCTAGGAATCCATAATGACGGAGCTGGAAGTGCTGGGGCTTATCCGGTAGGTACTTTTGCAGGGCTAGCATACAACTATGTTGCCAATACAGGCTATGAGTTATCTATGTTTAGTCGGGCTGCATATTTTGGTTTAACGCCAGAATACTGCTTCTTTACAGCGTCGATTACCTGGAATTTTAACGGTATTGCAGATGATGGTACCTTGCTATTTGGACTACAAACCAAATCCACTAAAGGCGAAGCACGAATGATGACAGCTTTGGATAAAACCCAGGAGGCAGTCCAATCATTACGTGATAATAATGTACTGGCAATTGATGTAACCAAGCGTTGGGTTGAAGCTGGATTTGCAATTTTTGGCAATTTAAAAACTGCGACTCTAGGAAGTGGTAAGGATGGTCCTACTTTCACAAATGAAGGAAGTCACTGGAATGACACGGGTGCTGCCATTGTAGCTAAGTCAGTCTTACCAATCATTTAATTAATAAAATACTTTATACCCCGACCTTAAATGAGTCGGGGTTTTTTATTGCCAAAAATTAGGGGGCGCAATGTCTGAAACCACCGCAGCAGTAGCGGAAACATCTGCAGCAGCTTTAGGATCAAAAGCAACAGTAACCGGTGGTGCAGCAAGTGCAGCCGGTTTTTTTATGGGCATCGACTGGATGGGGTGGGTTGGTATTGGGGTCGCTGTCCTGGGCTTGCTCATCAATGTCTATTTTTCATGGCAGCGGAATCAGCGTGAAAAAGAAATTCATGAACTGACGAAGCGAAAACTAAATGGTGAATGCAATGTCCAAGACTAAAATATCAGTCGTTTTATTAGCAGCTTCGGCTGCTTTTTTTACGTCTTTAGAAATGCATGAAGGATTTTCAGCTACACCCTATAAAGATGGCGGTGGGGTGGTAACGCAAGGTATCGGCTCAACAGTCAAGCCTAATGGCCAGCCAATAAAAATGTCCGATCCGCTTATCACACGCAAAACAGCGCAAGAATGGGCCAAAACTCATGTTGCCAAAGATGAGATTGCTTTTCGAAAGTCGCTGCAAGGTGTGAAGTTATCGCAGGTTGAATATGACACCTTCCTTGACTTCACCTATAACTTTGGCCAAACCAACTGGAATGGATCATCAATGCTTCGCAATCTAAAGCAGGGCAAATACGTGCAAGCTTGCCAATCATTGTTGAAATGGAAATATGTGGCCAAGCGCGATTGCTCAGTCCGATCTAACAACTGCTATGGGGTGTGGACCCGGCAAATGGATCGTTATCAAAAATGTATAGGAGCGCAGTAATGCCAATACTTTTATGGATTTGGAATAACAAGCGCTGGACTTTGATTATTGTGCTTTTGCTATGCCTATTTTTTCAAACATGGCAAGTGAATAGTTTGGCTGGTGATTTAGGTAAAGCTGAAACTGCTTGTGATGCACGTGTGGCCAAAGCTATTAAGCCTTATCAAGCAGCCATTAAAACAGCCAAAGAACAGAAAGCCATCACTGAAAAAGTCTGGTCAGATAAATATATTGAGGTAGAACAAAATGCGATTAAAAAGATACAAGATGCGAATGCTGCCGCTCGTAGTGCTGACCTGGCTGCTAGTGGGCTGTCAAAGCAACTCAGTGAAGCCAATAAACGTTTGTCCACAGCCCCCAAAGAAACCATCATTGAGTACACCATTACCAACAGTGAGTTACTCGAAGCATGCACAGCAGAATATCGAAGTATGGCAGAAAAAGCAGATGGCCACGCAATTGATGTCGAAAGATTAAGTGAAGTTTGGCCAGAAGACAAAGCCCTCAAGTGAGGGCTTGTATATTGGATATCCGAAAAGTCAAGCGTATCGCCTGTGCTTTGATGGTATAATTTATAGAAAGAAGACTAGAATTTAAGGCACTTTTTCTTTTAGTGGTACATTTAGTAGTACATATTTTTAATTTTAAAAATAAATATAATTAAAACAAATATTTAAAATGAAATTCGTGTGCACGCTGAGGCGCTACGATAGCTGTTCCACCATATACCAAAATGTTTCAAATTAACCGACCATATTTATCTTTGATATTGCCAAATAAATGATAAAATAGACTTACACGAGGATTTCAAGACTTGTGGATAAAGTCGCGTTTAGACCAAGATTATACCAAACTAAAATAAGCTATTGTTTTACTTAAAAAGATTCTACGTTGACATCGTAGAGGTCAGCAGTTCGAGTCTGCTTATACCTACCAAGATTAGATTATAGATGTATTTATATGTACTTATATAGTCAATAAAAGCCCCTAAATTCAATAATTTAGGGGCTTTTTTTATATTCTATGCATTTATATGGATCTATATAATACAGCCCTATTTGTATCACCACGTGTATCACTGTTTAATAATCTAACTCGGTGATACAAGGTATAGGGCATGTTACGGAAAGATATAAAGAAACGACCACTCAGTGAAAAAACATTATCTTCTTTAGTACCTGAGGAAAAAGACTATAGAGAACTCGACGGCGCTTGCTTATATTTTTTAGTCAAAAAATCAGGTGTTAAAAATTGGCAGTATCGTTACAAGAATTCTGAAGGTAAATGGGCTTGGATGGGTCTTGGTTCTTACCCTCAAGTGAGTGCTCAACTTGCTCGTCAAAAAGCACGAGAATTTACTTCAGCTCTTTCTAAAGGTGAAAGCCTGAAGTCGAAGAAAGTACTGCTCGAGGAACGAAAAGAGCTTGAAAGCTTTTACTTTGAAAACCTAATGAGAGAGTGGTTGGACACTAAATCAAGTAAGTGGGGTGAGGCAACATATACGAAAGCTCAAAAATCTATTGAGAAGCACATTATTCCAGTATTTGGTCAAGGTAATTACAAAGAGATTACGCCAAAAGAGTGGTTTGATTTTTTCCAAGGACTACAACGTACTTTAGGCATTCATACTCAGATTGAGAAATTGGTTTCATACGTACGTGGTTGCTATGACTGGGCAAAGTTTAAAGGCAAGATAAATTCAAATCCAATAGAAGGCATGAGCAAACATCTAGATGCCTACGAGTCAGGGAACATGGATTTCGTGACTGTTGATGAATTACCAGCTTTACTTAAGAAAATTCGTAATAATAAAAAGCGCGCCATCGGCATTGGTCTTGAGCTGCTTATGATGCTATTCCCACGTCCAGGTGAGTTAAGGATAGCAAAGTGGGAGCAATTCGATTTTAAAAAAGCCTTATGGACCAAACCTGCAGAAATGACCAAAACACGTCAGGAACATCAAGTCCCACTATCTAAGCAAGTCATTACATTACTCACAGAGTTAAGATCCATTCAGCCAGAGTCTGAGTTCTTGTTTCCGAGCCGTCTTTCTGTCAATAAAACGATTAGTGATATGACATTCAATCTAGCTCTGAATCGCTTGGGGTATAAAGGAAAACAGAATCCTCACGGTTTTAGACATCTTGCAAGTACCATTTTGAATGACGCATTCAGTAATCAAGAACAAGTGATAGAAGTATGTTTGGCGCATAAGAAAAAAGGTGTCAAGGGTGTTTATGATAAATCACAGCATTTAGATGAACGCCGTGTGTTGATGCAGTGGTGGGCTGATTATTTAGATGAATTGGTCAATTAAAAAGTAAACCTTTTTCTTGAACTTAGAATAAAAAATCTCTGGAGATTTTAAGAGCTGTGATCAACTGCTATTAACGTAATTTTTCAGACATAGTAATGAGACGTACCGAGTTAAAGAAAAAAGGTTATTTGGCAGATACAGTTCTTACTGCACTAGAAGTGGAAATGCAAGACTATCGATTATGGGACAGTCCAAATTTATATTTTTTTGTAAAAGCAAATGGCAGCAAAAGTTGGCAGTTTAGGTATAAAAAAAGAAATGGAAAATGGGGGTGGAAAGGGATAGGAGCTTACCCGACTATTAAAGCTAAAGAGGCAAGGGTAATTGCGAGCGGCTATCTGAAAGAAATAGAAGCAGGTACATTTTTAGAAGTTGATAAGTACAAGTTATCTTCACTTATGGAAAGCTTACTTGATAAAAAACAAAAAAAATGGAACCCTAAAAATTTTTCTAAGATGCAATTATCGATTAAAAAACATATTTATTCTGAATTTGGAAATTGTGATTTAAGAACGATTAAAACCATGGAATGGTACGAATTTTTTGCGAGATTAGAATATGATTTAAAAATCCCAGCACAAATGCGCAAACTACTTAGCTTTGCAAGAGAGGCGTACGATTGGGCTTGTATATATTGTGAATATAAAGAAAATCCTGTGCGAGAGGTACAGGGATTTTTTGAACGTCATAAAAGTGGAAATTTCAAATTTGTCGATTTAATTGAATTGCCAGACCTTTTGTCTGCAATTCGTTCATATTCTAGTCGTAGTACAGCAATAGGTTTAGAATTATTGCTTTTACTCTTCCCACGCCCTGGTGAGTTACAACAGGCGAAGTGGGAACAATTCGACTTTCATCGGAAGATTTGGATTAAACCTGCAGAGATGATGAAAAATAAAAAAGAACATCGTGTGCCTTTGCCAGACCAAGCAATTATATTGTTAAAAAGATTAAAAGAGATACAGACACCATCCCCATATTTATTTCCCTTACGAAATGACCCAATGATGGCAATGAGTGTGGATACCTTCAATGAAGCGTTAATATCTTTAGGCTATGAGAATAAACAGCATGCACATGGTTTTAGGCATTTGGCATCAACAACGCTTAATAATGAATTTAGTGATAAGTATCAAATTATCGAATCTGCACTATCTCACGTTAAACAGGGTACAAAAGGTATATACGATAAAGCAGAGCATTTCCAAGAACGAGTTGATCTAATGCAGTGGTGGGCAGATTATGTCTATTCACTCTGAGTTAATCAATCCCTGTGAAAATTTAAGAGTCACCTTATAAGGTGACTTTTTTTTCGAGTTTTATCTCAAAATAATTTTCAATTTTTGGTCTTTGCTACGCTTTACTTAATGTCTTTATTTGAGATTAAAAATGGGTTGTGTGATTAATAAAAATGAATCTGAATTAACTGAAAAAATTGAACAATCTGAAGTATTCAGCATTGTTCAGATAAAGCCTTTCTTATTGAGTTACAACACTGTATGTAAGCTTCTAGGTATAGAAAGAAACGCATTGCGAAATTTAATGAAGAAAGATGACCGCTTCCCAAAACCCTTGAAAATGGGGCAATCTCGTCAAGCAGCTGTCTATTTTGATCGGGAAGAAATTGAAGTCTGGTATCAAGGGTTTAAAGAAAGATGCCGAGGTCAAAATGAGAAAATTTAAGAAGTTAAAGAGGATTCTAGAAGTGGCCAAAAAAAATGGTAAATGTCAGATAAGTAAACAATACGCTGTAGTCACCAAAATGTATCAGCCATATATCAATATGACCGTTAATCAAATTGATATTGATGACATATTAGAAAATAAGAATAAAAAGCCAGTCATATTACAAGAGGGCTTTTGGATTGAGGATAAGAAGGGGACATATCTCTTTTGTGGCTATACGGCGTTGTGTATGTACATGCATCTCAGATACGTCGGAATGGATGAGATACTTCAGCAACTCTATGGAAAACGAGAGTTAACTGAAGAAGACAAAGAACAGTTACTCAAAATAAAGTATTCTTGAGTTGGGAATGACTAAGGCATAGGAATTCTATGCCTTTTACTAACTTCTACAAAGTTCCCAATATGGGACTTAAAGCTTAAAAATAAATTATTAAGTACCTTTCTTCATATTAAATTTCCTCTTTTAATTTCTTTTGATGATGTCTTTTTGTCGAAATAGACTATAAAATACTGACAATATATATATTGAAAATTGTCGATATAGTCAAGTTTTATTGTCGATTTATGGTGTTTTATGCTGGCTGAAATGGATTCTGAGTTGTTTTGTGCTCGGCTCAAAGAAATAAGAAAACAAAGAAAATTGACTCAGCAAGAACTTGCTGAAAAGTCTGGTATTCCATCTACGTCGATTTCACATATTGAAGCTGGCTCTCGTAAGCCCTCTTTAGAAAATTTTTATAAGCTTGTGGTTGTCTTAAATGTGTCTGCTGACTATCTACTAGGGCGTACAGCACGTAGTTCAGATGTAGGTAACGATCCAATTGCTAAATCAATTCAAGAGTTACCTGAGTTGGAGAGAGAGATGATTGAGAAATTCATATTGTCTTTGCAAAAATAATTGATCCGTATTTGTAATAAAACAAATGTTAAATCCATGACCTTTTGATGGTAGGAAAACTCAGTTAAATAGTTCAAGTGAGGTTGAAAAATACTCAATCATTGCGTCGAAGAAGTTTGATTTAAGAGAGGATAAAGAGCTTTTTGATAAGACTTATGGGTAAATCAAGTTACTTTATTAATCAGGTAGATAAAAATAGTACGTTGTAAAAAGAGGGCAAGAGTGAACACAACTTTAATGATAGAACCAATGAATATCCAACAATTATTGGAAAAGAACTTTTTTATTCCGGCCTATCAACGAGGATATAGATGGACTCCTCAACAAATTAAAGATTTTTTAAATGATATCAATCAATTTGAACCTAAAATAAATGATAAAGGTGAGAAATCTTGGTACTGCTTACAGCCTTTGGTACTTAAGCCTATGGATCGGGATTCTATAAGTATAAATGGGCTGGATATTGAAAAAACATGGTATGAGGTCATTGATGGGCAGCAACGGCTTACGACTATTTTCTTATTGATCCATTACATTAATGAAATGTGGAAAGGTAAATCTAAATATAAAGAGTTTACTTTAAAATACCAGACTCGCCAATCTAGTTCGGATTTCTTAAATAATTTAGAAATTGATATTAATAATGCATCTATTAGTGAGCAAAATATTGATTTCTTTTTTATAAGTAATGCTTATCAAACAATTCATGAATGGGCTGAAGGATTAGAATCACTAGGGCAGTTAAATTCAGCTGAATTAGAATCAAAATTTGTTCATTATACGAAAGTTATTTGGTATGAAACTGATAGTGATTCAGTAGAAGTATTTACTCGTTTAAATGTGGGGAAAATTCCATTAACTAATGCTGAGTTGATAAAAGCATTATTTTTAAACAAGACTAACTTTATTGAATTAAATGATAAAGATAAGGCAAAAATAAGATTACAACAGATTGAAATATCAACAGAATGGGATCGAATGGAATATGCCTTACAAAATGATTCATTATGGTATTTTTTAACAGATAAAAAAGTATTAACAACCCGAATAGACTTAATTTTTAATTTAATATCAAACAAAAAAAGTAATGACGACGATTTTTTTACATTTAGATTTTTTTCAGAAAAGTTAAAACAAGAAAAAATAAAACAAGTATGGCGTGACGTGAAACAATGTTTTCAGACACTTCAAGAATGGTATGAGGATAGAAAATTATATCATAAAATTGGTTACCTAATCGCCACTGGTTTTGGTATTAATGAAGTTTACGAATTAAAAAACTCTAAAAGTAAAAAGGAATTTCTTAATTTAATAAACGAAAAAATAATAGAGTATTTGCCAGGAGATGATTTAGATGAGTTGCAATATGGATCTCCAAAAATACGCCCAATTTTATTATTCCATAATGTCCAAACGCTATTAAATAATAAAAATGAAACAACCAAATTTCCATTTGACCGTTATAAAAAAGAAAAATGGGATGTGGAACATATCACTGCATTAGCTGACCAGCCACCAAAGTCTGATCAGCATAAAAAAGATTGGATAAAAGAAATTTTAGACAATATTTCAAACTTGAATTTAGATTCTAGTTTGCAAACTAAACTTATAGATGTTCAAAGTGATTTAACAAAGTTTGATGAGTTTTTTATTCAATTTATAGAGGCATTCCAGGGACAAGGATTGGATGTGAATTCTATTGATAACCTAGTATTGTTAGATTCTTCAACAAATAG
>NZ_DJDC01000118.1:22998-24394 GCF_002430855.1 Acinetobacter sp. UBA5934
TTATAAAAACTCTGTCTTCCCTCTTAAGAGAAAGAAAATTATTGAGAGAGAAAAAACAGGTACCTTTGTACCTATTTGCACAAAAAATGTTTTCATGAAGTTTTATAGCACTGATGTGGAACAAATGACTTTTTGGGGTGAAAAGGATAGGGAGCGATATTTGACTGATATTGAAGAAGTAATAAATTCTCTCAAAAACTCTCAGTCAGCTTAAGGAATTTCATCGTGTTAAATAAACAAACTGCAGAAAAAATATCTTTTTGGAACTTGCTCCAGTCAAATAAAATTGAAATCCCAATTATTCAAAGAGATTATGCACAAGGGCGATTAGAGCAAGAAAAAATTAGAGAACGTTTTTTAAATGCACTTTATATTTCATTAAGTGAAGAAAAATCTATTGAGCTAGATTTTGTTTATGGCAGTCAAGTTGATGATACTTTGCAACTTTTAGATGGTCAGCAACGTTTAACAACTTTATTTTTATTACACTTTTATTTTCTAAATAAAGATCATGTTGATAACATTACGAAAAACAAGCTTTTAAATTTTACTTATGAAACACGTATTAGTTCACGAGAGTTTTGTGAATCATTAATAAATGACGTTTTTGACATTACGAACTTAGACGATAGTACAAGAATATCAGAATTGATAACTGATAAACCTTGGTTCTTCTTATCGTGGCAGCAAGACCCTACGATTGCAGCTATGTTGAATATGCTAGATGCTATTCATGCTAAATTTTATGATATCAAGAATGGGTGGAGTAAACTCACGGAAAGGAATGTGATCCAATTCTACCATCTGAATTTGGATAATTTTGGTTTATCTGATGATCTTTATATTACTATGAATGCCCGAGGAAAGGCTCTCACAGCCTTTGAAAACTTTAAAGCATTACTAGAAAAACAAATTAATGAAGAAGGATGGGAAGATAAAGATACAGAATTCAACCAAAAATTTGCTTATAAAATAGATAACCAGTGGACAGATTTATTATGGAGTTATCGTAATAAAGAAAATTCTATTGATGAATATTTTTTACAATTAATTTCTAACTTGTACTTAGTAAATAAAAGGGAACTGGATAATGTACAAATCTTGGCAACAAATCCATCTACTTTAATTTCAATTTCATTTGATAAAAGTACATTAGAATATTTAGTTAAAAGCTTGGATAACTATTCTAGTACTGATCTTAATTTGATAAGTAACCAATTGAGTAATTTGAATTTTTTAAATTTCAAAGATCTTAAAAGTGACTTGGTCTTTAATAATTTCTTTGAATTAATTTCTACTTCAAGCCATGTCACATATCCTCAACGTGTATTGTTTTATGCACTGACGTGTTATTTGTATGCGGAATTAGCTTTTACCTCAGTTAACTTCTTAGATT
>NZ_DJDC01000096.1:0-578 GCF_002430855.1 Acinetobacter sp. UBA5934
GAATATTTTAATCGTTGATGACCATCCGTTGTTTCGTCATGCCTTGATTCAAGCTGTTCGTTACAGTTTGCCGCAAGCACAAATTCAGGAAACAGCTGCAGTAAATGAGTTTTATGAACGCTTAGATAATGGACCGGAACCAGATTTGGTTTTACTAGATCTCAATTTACCGGGAGCTTCGGGCTTTTCAGCTTTAGTTCATGTGCGTGCACAATATCCATCCATTCCCATCATTGTTGTTTCTGCGCATGAAGAAACGTCAATTATTCAACGTGCCATAGCGCATGGTGCGATGGGTTATATTCCGAAATCTGCGCATCCAAGCCATATTGGCGAAGCAATCCGTCAGGTACTGGAAGGGGAAATCTGGTTGCCGCCAAATTTACCTGCCAACATGAATTTTGATCCGCGTGCAGCAGATGAAACTGCACTGGCAGAACGTATTCAATCACTGACACCACAACAATTCCGGGTCCTGATGATGGTGGCGGAAGGTCTGCTGAATAAACAGATTGCTTACGAACTGGATGTTTCTGAAGCCACTATTAAGGCCCATGTGACTGCTATTTTCCGTAAAC
>NZ_DJDC01000096.1:590-15834 GCF_002430855.1 Acinetobacter sp. UBA5934
CAGATTGCTTATGAACTGGATGTTTCTGAAGCGACCATTAAGGCCCATGTAACTGCCATTTTCCGCAAACTGAATGTGCAAAACCGTACTCAGGCCGTATTGGCGATTAGCGCTTTGAATATTGAAGAAAAGAAAATGTAATCTGCTGAATACAGCATTGAACGAAAAAAGGCACTTGATAAAAGTGCCTTTTTTGTACGCAATGACTTAAAGAGTCAAAGCACTACGTGCTTGAGATTAGGCGACACAACTTTGTTTAGGAGTAAGGTCGGTGCAAAATAATGGATTTAATGCACATTGCAATTCATCGATCTGTTCCTGCGACACGTAGGATTTTTCTTTCAGATAGTCGGCTACGCTGTCATCGCGCAAACTTAAGAATGCAGCATCATAAACGCCCAAATCGACAAATAAGGCTGCGGTTTCCAGACTGTTAAAGCGGTCCAGATAAATATCATTGCCATACATTAAGAAAATATGATCTTCATTAGCATGTGGATTGACATTTAAATATTTGGCCAATTCCAGAGGCGGGGTTTTGATAAACAGCAAATCAGACAATTCATCAAATTGGGTGGTGTCTAAAACATTTTCATCGGTTTTAACTTTACCCAGCCATGCTTTAAAGACCAGCACTGCACCACCACGCAATAACATGCTCCAAATCTGGTGACGTACTGGATCAGTCAAATCTTTAGATTCAGTTTGCAAGGATTGAATCAGTTTATCTTCCTGTTCTGCAAGCCGTTCAAATAATCCTAAACCTTGTGGTTTATAGGCAGCCGGGCTAAACACATCGAAATTCAAATCGGCAAAGACCTGCAAAGCGAGCGGAACCGCACTTTGATACAGGGTATTCAATGCTTGAATATGGGTGTCATTTAACTTGCTGTATTTAAATAATTCAGTCCATTGGATTTCAGGCAGTAAAGCATTGGCGCCGTATTGTCGGTAAAACTGTTGCGATTGATCCAGATCATGAAGCCCGGTTTCTGAAATATTCATTTTTAAACTCCTATAATGCGTAGCATGATCAGCTTCTGCGGCGTCTTGTTTTAATGGACTTGTAGAATATAAAAACTGATCTTTTCTTGTGCTTATATATGCGCGAGAGTCTAGCGGAACGGTATACGACTAAAGTTATAGAAGGCGTTTTTACATATAAAAAATTATTTAAAATNNATAAAATTAAATAATTATAAAATTGTAACTAAGTATACAAGTGTATATTTACATTTTGATGTTCTATGCCATAGCAAATAAAAATGTGTAATTTTTAGCCAATAGAATTGCAGTTAAAATAAAAAAATTGAGCAGTTTCGCCTACAGTGAAAAATAAATTGCTAATTGGCTTAAAAATACTGAATTTAGACATTAAAACGCCCACTTCAATTTAATGAAATGGGCGTTTTATTGGATATCAGCAATTTAAGAATTGGAGATTTTTAAACCTGATAACCATGAGCGAAGTGAGGCTGGTTTTAACGGCTTTTTCAGCAGCACAATATTCAGCTCTTTCAACTGCTGTGGCAATTCAGGATCGGAATCTGCGGTAATCAAGGCCACAGGCACCTGTTCCTGACGATTTTCCAGAATGAAATCCAGTCCGATTTTATTGTTATTTAGATGCTGATCGACCAGCCACACCTGAATATTCTCTTGCTGGATCAGCTCGAGCGCCTGTTCCGGTTCAGTCGCCTTAAACACTTGATAGCCCCATTTGGTCAGTAAGGTAGACATTCCTTCCAAAATGGTTTCATCATTGTCCAGACATAGAATTTTATAGGCCTTACTTTTCAGCGGTGTTGCCTGAACAGGCGCTGTCACCACTTTCGGTGCATCCACGATTGGCACTTCAATCATAAAGCAAGAACCCTTGCCATATTCAGAATAGACATGTACCGGATAGTCCAACAGGCTGGTCATACGCTGCACAATGGCCAGGCCGAGTCCAAGGCCTTGCTCGCCCCAAGGCGACGTATGGCCGCAGCGCTCAAATTCCTGAAACAGCTTGATACGCTGTTCTTCGGCAATCCCCGGACCGGTATCCCAGACGCCAATACGGATATGCTGCGGTCTTTCACTCGAGCGAAGTACGCCCACGACAACCTTGCCTTTAGCGGTATAGCGCAGGGCATTGCTGACAAAGTTTTGAATAATCCGGCGAATCCACTGTGGATCGGTATCGATCCAGAACTGCGCATCATGCACACTGAATTTAATGCCACGCTGAGCTGCAATGGATTTAAATTGCAGCTCCAAATCGCTTAATAAATCATGCAATGGATAAGGCTGACGTTTCGGCTGGATGGTACCACCTTCCAGACGGGCAATATCCAGCAGGGCAGACAACATGCTTTCTGCACCATGCAAGGCACGATCAAGCTGTTGCAGGGTCTTACGGTCTTCTTCCGACTGCACGCTTTGTTCTAAAGCTGTACTAAACAAACGCGCTGCATGCATCGGTTGTAACAGGTCATGACTGGCAGCAGCAATGAAGCGGCTCTTGGACATATTGGCACGATCGGCCTGTTCACGGGCCAGTTGCTGCTCAGAAAGTGCATCGGCCAGCTGTTGGGTACGGTCTTGTACCCGTGCTTCAAGTATCGCTTCATTTTCACGGAAAGCGGTAATATCGGCAAAGGTCGTGACAAAACCGCCACCTTCAATCGGATTGCCGCGCATCTGGATGACACGGCCATCTTTACGAATCCGTTCAAATTCATGCGCGCTACCCATGGCCATCCAGTGAATCCGTTTGCGCACATGCTCTTCTACCGAGCCGGGGCCACATTCACCACGTTCGGCGTTATAACGGATCAGATCGGAAATCGGGCAACCGACATAAACAATGTCTTTGGGATAATCGAACAGTTTCAGGTATTGATTGTTCCAGGCCACCAGACACATATTTTCATCGACCACACTCACCCCTTGGGTCATGTGGTCAATCATGGTCATGATCAGGTTCTGGTTAAAACGCTGCCATTGTGAGGCCTGATCCAGAATATTGGCGACCTGACCAAGGGCTAGACCATTATTCACCATCGCCGTAGTGAGTAGGGTACGCGCAGAAGCAGCACCAATGGTTCCGGCCAGATACTGTTCGGTAAAGCGCCACCACATACCATTGGCATTGCTATTTTCATTCAGTACCACATTGTTTTGGGCACAGAACTGGCGAAAAGCTTGAGTGGCCGGTCCTTCACCGGTAATCCGTTTGGCCAGGGTAATTAAATCGCCCACTTTTAGACGGGCAACATCCTGATGAGAATAATTGATCTCGCTTGAGGCATTGTGAGTCGGCAATGGTTTGGTTTCATAATAGAAAAAACTTTCCGCCTGAATCTGCTCGGCAATACTGGGACGGAAGATGCGCGACACCCATATATATAGCACGATATTCAGACCCAATGCCCAGGTCACGCCATGGGTGAGAGGAGCAAAAGACTGGAAACCAAACAGCGCTTCGGGACGTAACCAGTTAATTCCTAATGGACCGGCCAACAGGAAATGTTCGGTAAACTGATGATATTCAGCAGGTAGACTGCGCAGTACGGTAGGCAACAGCAAGGTATAGGCCCACATGGCAAAGCCGGCAATCAGACCTGCATATACGCCCTGTTTACTGCCACCACGCCAATACAGGCCACCAATCAATGCTGGAGAAAATTGTGCCACGGCACTGAAGGCCAGTAAACCAAATACTGAAAGCTGGTCAATGTCATTAAAGAAATGGAAGAACAAGAAACCCAGTAACATGACCACTAAAATGCAGACCCGACGGGTGAATTTCAGTACCAGAGGCAGACGTTTGTCATGACGTGAAAGTAAGCCGGTACGCCATAAGGCAGGCATAATCAGGTCATTACTCAGCATAATCGACAAGGCCACCGAAGACACCAGCAGCATGCCGGTAGAAGCTGAAAAACCGCCCAGAAAGGCTAATAGCGTCAACCACTCCTGATCATAACTGAGCGGTAAGGACAGTACCGCTACATCGGGGATGGCTAAAAAGTGTGGTGCAGCATGCAAGGCCCAGCTAGCAATCGGAATAATCGCAACCGTGGTCAGAATCAGATAAGCGGCAAACCAGCGACGTGCCCCACGAATATGTTTTTCATCGCGCAGTTCAACGACTGCCACATGAAACTGACGTGGCAAACAGATCACCGCCAGTGCGGCCAATAAGGTTTGTACCCAAAAGGTTTCCGGCACCCCAAACAGTTGAACCTGGGTAAAGGTATCCACCACATCACCGGAAATTTGTACCAGGTTGTCAGGCGCATCCAAGACAAAAAATAGGGCCACACACAGCAGGGCAAACAGTTTGACAAAAGACTCAAATGCGACTGCCAGCATTAAACCGCCATGCTGTTCAGTATTGGCAATTTGCCGAGTGCCGAACAGCATTGCCAAAATGGCCAAAATTCCAGTCAGGAAAAGCACACTATTGGTGGTACCCTGGACGCCGCTATTTTCTTGAAGAATGACTGAGGCACTTAAGGCAATCGCTCTCAGCTGCAAGGCTAAATAGGGAATAATTGCGATGACGGCAAGAATGGTGACTAAGGACGCCAAAGGGCCGCTTTTGCCATAACGTGCAGCCACAAAATCTGCAATGGAGGAAATGGCATGATGCTGACGCACACGGCCTAAACGGCGCCAGATATCATAACCCACCCCGACAAAGATCAATGGACCTAAGTATATGGGAAGAAAGATAATTCCTTCACGAACCGCAGCGCCGGTTGCCCCGTAAAATGTCCAGGATGAGCAATACACCCCTAAAGTTAAACTAAAGAGTAACATCCGGCCGCGGGTACTTAAGCGACTCGCGTGTTTTTCACCAAAAAAAGCACAGATAAAAAGTAATGCGATATAAAGGGCGAGTACCCCGATAATGAGCCAACTATTCATATTGCCTACAGCATAAATTTATGTCGTAATGATACCCTATCTAATAATCTCACCGCTTTAATTGATCAAAATTTAACACCAAAGTCGTAATTACAAGAACCCAATAAGATTGTTAAGTTAGACAACGAAATAATTCGAATTAAAAAATAGCACCTAGGCTGGGTGCACACAGGAGCATGATTATGGATGAGGCACAAGTAGAACGTATTCTACAGAATCCCAAATTTAAAGAAATGGTCAGCAGAAAAAGCAAATTAAGTTGGACATTAACAATCATCATGTTGGTGGTTTATGTCGGCTTTATGCTTTTAGTGGGCTATAACAAAGAATTCTTAATGAGTTCATTTAGCGGTGGTGTTACAACTTGGGGGATACCACTAGGCTTAGGCATCATTGTATTGTCTTTTGTTTTATGTGGGGTTTATTCCTATATTGCCAACAATAAGCTGGATGCACTGAATAAAGAAGCAATGCGTGAAGTTGAAGCAATCACTCATGAAAAAGGACGTTTATAAGATGAAATGGAATTCATTGAAAACGGGAGCAGTTGCTGCGTCTACGTTAATGATGTCAGCTATGGCAATGGCAAGTCCGGATTTGGGTACAGCTGAACAGCAAGCCACCAACTGGCATGCCATTATCATGTTTGCAATTTTCGTCAGCTTTACTTTGGTTATTACCAAATGGGCAGCCAAGCAAACGACAAGTACCAAAGACTTCTATACTGCCGGTGGCGGTATTTCTGGTTTCCAGAATGGTTTGGCGATTGCCGGTGACTATATGTCGGCTGCATCGTTCCTCGGTATTTCTGCGATGGTATTCAGTTCAGGTTTTGACGGACTATTATACTCATTAGGCTTCATGGTGGGCTGGCCAATCGTATTATTCCTGGTGGCAGAACGTTTACGTAACCTGGGTAAATTCAACTTGTCTGACGTGGTTTCATTCCGTCTGGAAGAAAAACCGGTACGTACTTTGGCTGCATTCAGTTCACTGGTAGTCGTGGCGTTCTATCTGATTGCACAAATGGTAGGTGCAGGTCAGCTGATCAAGCTTCTATTTGGTTTGAACTATAACATTGCTGTGGTGATTGTCGGCTTGCTGATGATGGCTTATGTAATTTTCGGCGGCATGCTGGCAACCACTTGGGTACAAATCATTAAAGCAGTGATGTTACTTTCAGGTGCAACCTTTATGGCTTTCATGGTGATGAAAGGCGTAGGCTTCAGTTTCTCTGAAATGTTCACCCAATCGATCCAGGTATTCTCTAAAGTACATGACATTTCTTTAGCAGAAGCGGGCAATATCATGGGCCCAGGTAAACTGGCGGCCAATCCAATTGATGCCATCTCGCTGGGTCTTGCATTGATGTTCGGTACAGCAGGTCTTCCACACATCTTGATGCGTTTCTTTACGGTAAAAGATGCCAAAGAAGCACGTAAATCTGTGGTGGTTGCTACCGGTTTCATTGGTTACTTCTATCTACTTACTTTTATCATTGGTTTTGGTGCGATCCTTTACGTATCAAACAACCCTCAATTCCTTGATGTTGCAAAAATGGCAGTAACTGGCAAGTTGGAACTTGTTGGTGGTAACAACATGGCAGCAGTGCACTTGTCTGATGCTTTAGGCGGCGACTTGTTCATGGGCTTCATTTCAGCAGTGGCATTCGCAACCATTCTTGCGGTAGTTGCTGGTTTAACATTGTCAGGCGCGTCTGCAATCTCACATGACTTGTATGCTAACGTATTCAAGAAAGGTCAAACGACGCCTGAATCTGAATTGCGTATGTCAAAAATTGCGACTTTAGGTCTTGCAATCTTTGCCATGATTTTGGGTATTCTGTTCGAGAAACAAAATGTTGCCTTCATGGTTGGCTTGGCGTTCTCTGTGGCATGTTGTGCAAACTTCCCGGTCCTTGTACTTTCAATGTTCTGGAAAGGCTTGACTACACGCGGTGCGGTGATTGGTGGCATGGTAGGTCTGGTAACAGCAGTGACCTTAATTATTCTGTCTAAAGCGGTTTGGGTCGATACTTTGGGTATTTCTGATACACCAATCAACCCATTCAATGGTCCAGCAATCTTTGCAATGCCATTATCGTTCCTATGCTGCTGGTTGTTCTCTGTGACTGATAACTCAGCACGTGCTCAAGCAGAGCGTAAGGCATTTGATGCACAGTTTGTCCGTTCACAAACTGGTATTGGTATCTCTGGTGCATCTGATCACTAAGAGATAGCGAGTTTTAAAAAAGCCCCGTCAGGGGCTTTTTTTATGACTTCAGCAAATAGAAAAAAATGGATGAGAATGTTTTGACCAGGTTTTGGCCGGGTGAAAAATCTTATCTCAATCACTTCTGTCTGGCGCGATTCAGCTTTGTTTGAATGGAATTGAACATTGTTAAAGAACGGGATTGTTCAATCATTTTTATACAAATGTTTCACTGGTTGTTGAGGGGATTTGTGCTAAGTTGATTAAAAGAAACATAAAAAAATGCTGAAAAATTGAGTCATAAGAAAGGCAATATTCTGGAGCAAAGAATGCAGGCTATTATTGATGTGTGGAAGGTATTTCGCTTATTGCCTTCAGCATGGCTACTTTTATTACAATTTATCATTTTGATTTTGTCTGTTGCAGTCAATTACAGCATTCCTTACCGTACGCTCATCTGGTTATTGGGAGTGCTGGTGTTATTGGTGATTGCCAAAGTCATTCGGCAAACGCCTATGTTTACCTTTTTGGGCCTAAGTTTTGTCAGTGGTGCGGTGATTTTTTCTTCCCTGATTTTATTAGGCATAGAAAATCCATGGATACAGGTGATTGCCCATGGCTTTGAAGCCGCTGCTTATTTTAGTGCGGCTTATGGTCTGTTGCGCTATATGTTTGAAGACCGCTATTTAACCCGAGATGAACTGTTTGCTGCGGGTGCGGTATTTACCCTGCTTGCCTGGGGATTTGCATTTTTATATAACGTTTGCCAACTGTTGGTGCCGGCAAGCTTTCAGAATCCCAATGTGGCAGGTTTACAAAGCTGGCTTGATTTACTGTTCTTGAGCTTTAGTTTGCAGTCCGCAACCGGCTTGTCCGATCTGATTCCCCGAAGTGCCCCTGCACGGGTACTGGCCTTGCTGCAAATGTTCTGCGGGGTGATGTATTTGGCCCTGATTGTGTCACGCCTAATCGCCTTGCAATATATTGTCCATTTACCCAATCGGGATAAAACGAAAAAATAGATTCTATTTTTGAATAAGTTACAGGAATGTAACTGCTTTGTTCTGATTATTTATTTATGATGCTTTCGAGTTTTTATTTAGTTCTACTGAGCTCGTCTTTTATTTATCTTCGATAAATGCTTCATTTGACCAACTTGGTCTGTCACGTTAATTAAAATATAAAATGGAGGATATATGCCTTCTAAAAATTCATCCTGGTTTGCCAACGTCAATCCAAATGTGTTTTTAAGTACGGTCGCTATTATTGTCATCTTCCTCGCAATAGTGGTTTTAGCACCGAATTCTTTTGATCTGATTACCAAACAGCTCAATCAATGGGTCACCGATTCTTTTAGCTGGTTCTATGTTTTATCGGTGGCGATATTTCTTATTTTGCTGATTTATATTGCACTGTCGGACATGGGTAGAATTAAACTCGGTCCTGACCATAGCCAGCCCAGCTATAGCAATGCTTCGTGGTTTGCTATGTTATTTACCGCAGGCATGGGGATCGGGCTGATGTTCTTTGGAGTTGCCGAACCGGTCATGCATTATGTTTCGCCCCCGACAGGTCCGGCTGAAACGATCCAGTCTGCTCAACAAGCCATGCGGGTGACTTTCTTCCACTGGGGCTTGCATGCCTGGGCGATTTATACCCTCGTGGGTCTAGCGCTGGCTTATTTTGCTTATCGGCACAATTTACCGCTGAAAATCCGTTCTGCCTTATATCCGATGATTGGCCAGAAAATTTATGGTCCGATGGGTGATGCAGTCGATACCTTTGCCACCCTGGGTACCGTATTTGGTGTGGCGACCACCTTGGGGTTTGGGGTCACCCAAATTAATTCGGGATTGAACTATCTGTTTGGAATCCAGCAATCGGCAGGTACCCAAGTTGTGCTGATTATTTTGGTCAGTGCCATGGCCTCCATTTCGGTATTTTTTGGACTGGATAAAGGCATTAAACGGCTGTCTGAATTAAATTTGATTCTGGCACTGATTTTATTGCTGTTCGTATTTTTTACCAGCTCGTCTATTTATTTACTGCAAACCACCATTCAAAATGCCGGGCAATACATCTCAAATTTATTTGCGATGACCTTTAATTTATATGCCTATCAACCCAATGGCTGGATTGGTGGCTGGACCATTATGTATTGGGCCTGGTGGATTTCATGGTCGCCATTTGTGGGAATGTTTATTGCCCGGGTATCCCAAGGCCGCAGCATTCGTGAATTTATTGTCGGGGTTTTGCTCATTCCAACAGGTTTTACCCTGATCTGGATGGGGTTTATGGGGAATGCCGCGTTATATAGCATTTTGCATGAAGCCAATCATGCGCTGGTTCTGGCGGTACAACGCGATTCATCGGTTGCACTATTCCAGTTCTTACACAGCTTGCCTTTTTCCAGTGTCATGAGTTTGCTGGCAACGTTTTTAGTGATGCTGTTTTTTGTGACTTCTGCAGATTCGGGTGCACTGGTGACCGATTATTTAACTGCAAAATCTGAAAACTCTCCGACCTGGCAGCGACTGTTTTGGACGGTACTGATGGCATTATTGGCGATTGTGCTGCTGTTGGTGGGTGGGCTGGGTGCATTGCAGTCAGCCACCATGATGAGCGCCTTACCGTTCACTTTCATTATGCTATTGATCTGTTGGGGGCTATTAAAAGCTTTACGCCTAGACATCACTAAAATGAACGCATTGCAAGAAGCGCGGATTACCCCGCGGGCGATTCAAAACCCACGCAGCTGGCAACAACGTCTGGGGCTGATTATGCATTATCCGCATACTGAAGCGGAGGTGAAACAGTATATTGAGACTGAGGTAGCTAAGGCTTTTCAAAGCGTGCAAAAGGAGTTTCAACGACGTAAGTTGGCGGTGAATATTCTTTCAATTGCTGATGGTCTGGAATTGAGAGTCGATCATCATGATGAAATTAATTTCATTTACCAAGTGGTAACACGCGAAACCGTTCCGCCGAGTTTCATGCCAGAAATGACTGCGAATGAAATGACCTATTATCAGGCAGAGGTCTTTTTAAGAGAAGGCGGTCAGAATTATGATGTGATGGACTGGACGTCAGAAGATTTATTACAAGATATTATTGATCAATATGAACGTCATTTACACTTTTTAAGTCTGGTTCGAACCTCTGAATAAATCCAGAAAATAAAAAAGGACGCTTAAAGCGTCCTTTTTTGAATTCTTTTTCTAATCAAAAATTAGAAACGGAATTTAGCATTTACGCCAACAGTTTCTGTATCGTATACAGAACCTTTTTCAGCATTCGCATTTACATAAGAAGCACCAACTGCAACAGCAGGAGTAATGAAGTAATTTACATTCGCACCCCAAGCTTTAGGGTTAGTGTTACCAGAAATGCGAGCTTCCGCATAAGAAGCACCCACGCTTAATTGTGGATTTAAGAACAAGTCAGTTTTGAAACCGTAAGCATTATATTCAGCGAATAACATGTTAGTTTCAAAGCCGATAGACATATTAGTACCATCGATCGCACCTACGTATTTGGTACGTGCAGTAATTGCATCTTGGTCGTCAGCAATAGTGTCAGATTCTAAAGCAGCTTTAGCAACACCATTGTTTAGAATGTTGAAAGCATCATAAGAAGTTTGGTTCGTTGCGCTTGTATAACCCACAGCAACCAAGAAGTTAGGGATTACAACAGCACCAAGTTCTACTGCATAACGGTCGCCGTGATCGTCTGCATTACCATCTTTGTTGTCAGTAATGGTGTTGCTGTAAGATGCGCTAGCATATACAGGAACAACTTTAGTTGGAACATAAGCTTCAGCTTTAGCGCCAATAGTGTGAGAAGTGAAATCAGAATTCTCTATATCTACATCGTATTCACCGTAGTTATAAGCTACAGACACGTTAGACGCCTCGTTTAAAAACGCTGCTTCAGCCAATGGACCTTTAGAAGAATCAACATCTTTAAAGTAATAAGTACCTTGTACAGCACCAGTAAAGTTTTTGTCATTTACTGTGTTGTCGATGTATTCAGATTGACCTTGTACTTCTACCTGATACGCTTGAGCACCGGTCATGGCTAATAATAAAGCAGTGGCTAAACCGAGTTTTTTCATAATAATTTCCAGTTCTGTTACAGATGGATTAAACTAGCAGCATTGTATTGTAACAAAACATTAAGTCAATGAAGTAAAACGACATTATTTTGTTGAGTTTTTGTTATTAATAGTATAAATGATTAAAAAAAGAACAACTGAGTTTTTTCTGTCAACTTTAAAAATTGTTTTTTAGAACAAATGAATATGAGCATTTTTACAGCTAATATTTTCAGGAATAAACAAAAATTAATCGACTTTTTCACTGTTAAATTGAATTACTTTTAAAAATTAATTGTTAAATTCAATTGAAATGGATTCTATTGCGTGAACCAAGTCCCATTTTTTAGGAAATTATCCAATTTTGATCATAAAATTCACATTAAAAAGAGATGATTGTTTAAAAAATAAACACCAAGTTTTTTATTTTGTGACTTATTTAACAAAAATGATTCTTTATTGTGATAAATTTAATATCTTATTGTTTTAATAAACTTTACTTGGTTGGTTATTTTTAACATAATACCCCTATCAATTCATACTACATTGAAATAATGTGATGATGATCTGATTCTCCATAAACAAGTTTTTGTTTTTATATGCCCAACTTTCCCCAAGGTTGGGCTTTTTTTTACTTAAAATAAAGCATTTTAGGGAGTTAAAAGAAAAGGAAATAAATAATGAGAAGAGAACCATCTCCATACTAAAAATACAGCCCATTTTTATCATTCAATCGTTAATTTTCTAAAGTTGAGTTCTAGATAATTTTATTTGGCACTAAAATGGTGCATTTTATGTCATGTTTATCGATTACTTCTTAAACTATTGAGCATAAAAAACCCCAGTTTTCAAAGAAAACCGGGGTTTTTTCGCCAAAATCTTCGGGTAAACTAAAAAATCTGCTGAGGAATATATCTAATTTGCCCTAATGCGGTGCAGTATGCACTTAATTGTGGCATTTGTAAATATTTTCTTACACCTGCTGTGTAAATATTTTTTAGTTATGCGTAATTGATACAAAACCAATTAATGAAATTTGATACAAATAAATCCTTCATTTCCCGGAAATTTACAGATGAAACACGGATTGTTTTGCTTGGGCTGCGTAATGGTTTTCACGCAATTGACGGCTTGCTAGACGCAGAAAAATCAAAATTTAAACCCGCCTATTTCTCATAACATAACAGCTCGATCAGCTGAGATTGCCACACTTTTCAATCACGCCAATAAACAGGCTGTCTTTATTACTTATAATGGAAAGCAGTTCAATCGTTATGGAAATGCTTTAACACGTGCCAATAATGCTTATATTCCAGCTTCAACTTTTAAAATGTTAAATGCCTTGATTGGTTTGCAGCACCATAAAGTGAATACTACTGAAGTGTTTAAATGGGATGGTCAGAAACGTAGTTTTGCAGCATGGGAAAAAGACATGACCTTGGGGCAGGCCATGCAGGCTTCCGCAGTCCCTGTTTATCAGGAACTGGCCAGACGGATTGGACTAGACTTGATGCAACAAGAAGTTCGCCGGGTCGGTTTTGGCAATCAAAACATTGGGCAACAGGTCGATAATTTTTGGCTGCTGGGTCCTCTAAAAATTACCCCTGAACAGGAAGCAAAATTTGCCTATCAGCTGGCTACCGAGCAATTACCTTTTGATGCCTCTGTGCAAAAACAAGTCAAAGACATGCTTTTTATAGAGCGCCATGGCGAGACCAAACTATATGCAAAAAGTGGCTGGGGAATGGATGTACAGCCACAAGTGGGCTGGTATACCGGCTGGGTTGAACAGCCCAATGGCCAGATTAACGCTTTTGTTTTAAATCTGGACATGCATGACAAGGATGAGGTGGGCGAGCGCAAACACCTCAGTTTAGATATTTTAGATAAGCTGGGATTATTCTTTTATTTAAATTAGTTTCAAAGGAATGAAAGAGCAAAATTTAAAAATGATAGATGAATATGATGTCTGATCATAAAATCATATAAGCTATTGATAATTTATATAAAGTTACTAAAATTGGTTAAATTTTATCTATTAAATATTAAATTAATGTAAGATATACAATTGTATTGTAAGCGAAAACTGACGATGAATAGCCAGCTGTTATTGTGTGGAGCGTATTGATCCATGTACAAATTACGTTCGAAACATATCAGCCAGCGCCTGTTCTGGTCGATGATGATCATCATCTTGTCGCTACTTTTTCTTTCTATTTCTTTAATTGTCAGTAGCTATCAGCGTTATCAAACAGCAGATCGGGCTTTAACTGAAATTTCTGCGCTACGTGCAGTGGCCGATTTAGCCAATAGAATTTCACGTGAAAGAGCACCTGCGAATAAGGTGATGTCGAGTAGTGCTGAGGAACTAGCGGCGAATCTAAAGGAGCTGCATGCTTATCGAGAAAAAGTTAATTTACAGATTGAGCAAACCTTAAAGACTTTGAATACAGCCGGTTTTTCTGCTCCTTTACCTCAGTTATCTTCCAATTTAAAAGTGAGTTTACAGCAAGGCCGGCAAGCTGTAGATGCCTATGCTGCCTTACCGCAATCTGAACGTACTTCACAAAAGCTGGACCATGCAATTAAGCAGATGTTCACGGCATGGGATAGTTGTCGCGATGTATTAAAACTTGTATTAGTACAATCTGAAGCTAAAAAAACCTCTGTGTCCGAGTACTACACGTTGATTTTAATTCTGGCAGATTTACGTGATCAGGCGGGGCGAGTGGCATCTAATATCATGGCCGCGGTGACTTTTGCAGAAAAAATGCCTGAAGAGAATCTGGCCCGTTCATTGCAAACTCAGCATCAGGCCAAATATTTATGGGCATTGGTGAATACCATACAGCCTGAGCAGGATAAAACTCCGGAATATCTTGCTTTATATCAGCAAGTGAAAACGCAGTTTTTAGATCAGAGCATTCCAATGGTCACGCGTCTGATGGATGAAAGTAGGCATAATCAACGTTACTCATTAAGCGGTACACAATTAACAGAGTCGATTGTGGACAATTTTGCCACAGTGGTAAATTTGCAAAGCTATCTTTTGGATTACAGTGTGAAGGTGGCAGAAAAAGATAAGCAACAAGCACAGCAAAAATTGATTTTCACTGTGTTGGTGGCATTGATCTGTTTAATCACGGCATTTTTTACCATGATTTATGCGCGAAATGGAGTATTTAGGCCCTTAATGAAAGCCAAAAATACCATTCTTCGTTTGGCACAGCATAAAGGTATAGATTATGAAGGTGAAAATGCTTCAGCTGATCCGGTCACTTTGCTAGAAGCAATTAAAAAGTTGAAATCCGTGCTACAGCAACGCGATGCTTTAGAATTTCAACTTAGGAATATTGCCAATACTGATAGTTTGACTGGTGTATCCAACCGTTTGGCTTTGGATGAATACATTAAGTATTTGGAAAAGAAACCTGAAAAATTTACTCAAACAGCCCTGATTATTTTTGATATTGATGATTTTAAATATGTAAATGATACATTCGGGCATATTGTCGGTGATGAATTTATTAGGCTAGTCGCGGAAAAGTTACAATTTAATGTGCGTACTTCGGATTTGATCGTGCGTTATGGTGGTGATGAGTTTTTGGTGTTAATCGAACAGGCTAATTTTCACGATGCCTGGGTTGTTGCCAATAAAATTCTTAAAGAGATTGGCAGCTCTGAACTGTATATTGCCGAGCTCAATGAGAATATCCAGATTTCGGTGAGTGCAGGTGTGGCAGTTGGTGCAGCATCATGGATGGGATTACTGGAAAAAGCCGACAAGTCTTTATTTCAGGCCAAAGAAAATGGCAAGAATAAAGTAGCGGGGTGATGTTAAATTCACCCTCTATTTATAGTTTTCTCAATTAAATAGTTAATAAAATTGGTGCAAGCAACCAACATAAATTTGGCATCGATATAACTTAAATTTGATTCTTCTAGCATGGCGTGGCGAATACCATCCGCATCAGAGGTATAGCCATAAAGTTGACTTAAGCTACCTTTTAATGCTGTATG
>NZ_DJDC01000095.1:0-8010 GCF_002430855.1 Acinetobacter sp. UBA5934
TCCATGAAAATCACCCAAAATGTGAGAGATTATGCGAAAAATCAAGGTGTTGCAGAACAAAATCAACAACAGGACACAGAGATTGAAGCCGGTTTGAATGCCATGAAAACCAGCTATCATGAGCATGGTCAAAAATTGTACCACAAGCTGTAATTCTGAAAAAAAAATCTTTTATTTTCATGAAATTCTCAGTTAGGATGAATGTATGATTTTCATCCTGACTGAGCTATATGAATATTATTAAACAAGCGACCTATAATCGCGACCAAGTGCAATTTCAGTCCCGTGAATATCTTTTTCGTGGCTTCATTCAGGTTGAAAAAGTAAATCTCTGCCATCGTTTATTTAACCAAAGCGAATTCACTCCCGTCATGCAGCGTGAACTGATTCACCGGCCTGAAGCTGCAGGTGTGCTGATTTATAATGATGCCCAGCAAAAATTTGCCCTGATTGAGCAATTCCGTGTCGGTGCGATGGATGATCCAGAGTCCCCCTGGCAACTGGAAGTGATTGCCGGTGTACTCGATGGCGATGAATCGCCGGAAAGCTGTATACGTCGTGAAAGCTTGGAAGAATCAGGCTGTGAGATTGATCAGTTACAGCTTTTATTCAGCTTTTATCCTTCAGCTGGGGCCTGTTCTGAACTGTTCCACCTATATAGTGCCCAAGCACATCTTCCGCAGCAAGGCGGAATCTTTGGCATGCCCGATGAAGGCGAAAATATTCAGCTACATATCCTTGATTATAGTGAAATAACCACTTTACTGGGGAATGGTCGCTTAAAGAATGCGCCTGTCATTATGGCCTTGCAATGGCTGCAACAACATATTAAAACAACAAGGAATGTCTAAGGAGTCGGACATGACTTTATACCAAAACAATGCAGACCAGCAGGACTGGACCATTATTCAAATTTCAGACACACATTTGATGAATCAGGAAGATTTAGAATTTGTGCATATGAATCCTGAACACAGCTTTCATTCGGTGATCCGGCAAATTCAGCAGCAATATCCGGATACAGATGCCATTGTTCATACTGGTGACCTGGCCCAAGTTCCGGTAGAAGAAACCTATAGCCGTTATTTGGCTTTTATGCAGACACTGGGAATCCCGTTTTATCAAATACCGGGTAATCATGACGATATTGATATCTTCCCGTTCTACCAGCATAAAAACCAGGCCCAGGCGATTCATTTTGGCCGATGGAGCTTTGTTCTATTAAACAGTGCGGTACATGACAGGATCGATGGCTGGATTGAACAGGAGCAATTACAACAACTGGATATACTTTTAGCAAAACTGCAACAGCAATTCGTAATTGTGGCATGCCATCATCATCCCTTCGAAATGCAATCAAAATGGATCGATCAGCACAAACTGAAAAACACTCAAAATCTAACCGACATTCTGGCCAAGTACAGTAATGTTAAAGCGGTGATTTTTGGTCATGTGCATCAGGATTCTTGCAATGAATGGCAGCACATCCAGTTTTTCTCCACGCCATCGACCTGTGTTCAGTTCAAACCTTTAAGCGAAGATTTCGCCCTGGATGACCAAGCGCCAGGTTTTCGTGTCCTGCATCTGAAAGCCAATGGTGAACTTGAAACCCAAATTCACCGTGTTCACACAGCACGACAACAAATTAATAGTGAAATTTCAGGTTATTAACTTTTCATTTTGCTTTTTTTCTATTACTTTATGGCTTCTAAAGGAAGCATGATCGATAGAATCCAAGCATCAAAGACTATCAAAAAGCACAAAAAGTCTATATGATGACGACCCTCGCAGGAAAATCTCCTGAGGGTTGGATAAAAACACTTGCATATCACCATATTTTTTGCGTATAGATAATACGTATATGATGAGGAATGCCCTATATGGCGAATGACAACCAAAATCAAGTCTTGGACGAACAAACTGATGTTGTAGATGAAAAATCTACCAAACGCGTGCGTAAAACAAAGCCAAAAGCGTCAGAAAGTGGTTCTACTGCTAGCTTATTTGGTATTGCACCTTATCAGCCTAAAAAAAATGAAGAATACATGTCTGAAGGACAGCTTGAGCATTTCCGCCAGATTTTATTGGCGTGGAAAGCTGAACTAATGTCTGAAGTAGACCGTACTTTAAACACCATGCAAGACGAAAATACAGCTTTGCCTGATGTCAATGACCGTGCGACACAAGAAGAAGAGTTTGCCATTGAACTCCGTACACGTGACCGTGAACGTAAGTTAATCCGCAAGATTGAGCAATCTATCGAAGCGATTAAAAACGATGATTACGGTTTCTGTGAAACTTGTGGTATTGAAATTGGTCTGCGTCGTCTTGAAGCACGTCCAACTGCAACCCTTTGTATTGACTGCAAAACTCTAGCAGAAATCAAAGAGAAGCAAAATAACGGTTAATCAATGCTTAATAATCCTCCCCTAACCCCTCCTTTAATAAAGGAGGGGGACAACAGGACGGCTTATGTGGGTCGGTTTGCGCCATCGCCAACCGGCCCTTTGCATTTTGGCTCACTCATCACTGCACTAGCCAGTTATTGCGATGCCCGTGCCCATCAGGGTCAATGGGTGGTCAGAATTGAAGATACCGATATTCCGCGTATTTATCCCGGCAGTGAAGAACATATCCAGCGTTCAATTGCAGCGTTCCAGTTTGAACCCGATGCCGAAATCATTTTCCAGAAAGACCGCCTAGAGCTGTATGAACAGGTCATTGAACAACTGCATCAGCAAGGCTGGGTCTATGCCTGCCAGTGCACCCGTAAAATGCTCGGCTCCAATCATATTTATGCCGGAACCTGCCGGGATTTAAATCTGCCTTTTCAGCAGCAAGCCATTCGTCTGAAAGTATCGGATCAGCAAATTTGCTTTACCGATCGCCTGCAAGGCACGCATTGTTCCAACCTGCAACAGGATCTGGGCGATTTTGTGCTGAAACGTCGTGATGGCATTATCAATTATCAGCTCGCCGTAGTGGTGGATGATTACTTACAAGGCATGACACATGTGGTTCGTGGGGCTGACCTGCTAGATAATACCGAACGGCAAATCTGGCTCGGTTCGCTGCTCGGTTATCCGCAACTTGAATATATGCACCTGCCGCTCGCGATGAATGATCAGGGACAAAAGCTCTCTAAACAGAACCTGGCACAAGCACTGGATCTCAATCGCGCACCAGAATTACTCCAGCAAGCTCTTCGCGCCTTGCACCAGCCAGAAGTCGATTTAGACACCCCAGCACATATGCTCAAGCAAGCCATTGCGCAGTGGAATACAGACTTGATTCCACATACAACTGAGCTACACGGCAGCTATTTATAAAATTCAGATTATCGTTAAGCTAAAAATACCTACATCAGTCACGGCAGAATCACGATGTTTTTTATATTTGGCATTGGCCCTAAAACCAAAGTAGTTGAGAAAAATCAGTTTCTATGTCCGGTATGCAGAACCAGAAGTGCCTATGAATTAAAACAGCAGCGTAATTATTTTTCTTTATTTTTTATCCCACTGATTCCCCTCTCAAAAGCCAAAGGAGAATTTGTGAAATGTTTACACTGTGGAACTGAAATGCCGAGCACAGTATTAAACCATGCTCAGCCAAATTGATTGATCATTTACAGCAAAGCTAGAAACTCGATTCTTCTTTGCTTGGATTGGCTTTTTGCGTGGTGGCATCAATTTTCAAAATCAAACTGATCATCACGGCACACATAATTAATGACGAACCGCCATAACTAATAAACGGCAAGGTCAAACCTTTGGTCGGCAGCATGCCCATATTCATCCCGGCATTCACCAAGATTTGCAGCAAGAAAATAATACTGATGCCATAAGCCAAATAACCTGCACGCAAATATTGATATTGCAAGGCACGGTGTCCGATCTTGATACAGCAGACCACCATCATGAAGGACAAGATCAATACGCTACTGATGCCAAAGAAGCCAAATTCTTCACCCAAAATCGCCAACATAAAGTCAGTATGTGCTTCAGGCAGATAAGACATTTTCTGGATACTATGACCGAGTCCTACCCCAGTCCATTCACCCCGACCAAAGGCCATCAGCGCATTGGAAAGCTGATAGCCGGTGCCCAAGGGATCCGCCCAGGGATTGGTAAAGGACAGCGCACGCTGCAAGCGGTAAGGCTCAAAGATAATTGCAGCACCCAGAGCAAAGATAATCGCGATCAAGAAGAAAATAAACTGAATCGGCGGCGCACCAGCCAGGAAGAAAACGCCTAAAATCATCAGGACAATTACTGCAGTTGCGCCCAGATCGGGTTCCAGCAGGATCAAGCCTACAGTGATGATCATCACACCGACTAGGCGGTACAGGCCAGAAGCGCTGTTTCTCACCTCTTTCGCCCGTCGTACCACATAATCCGCAGTAAAGATGGCCATCATGACCTTGGCAACTTCGGAGGCCTGTAAAGTAAAGCCAGCAATACGAATCCAACGGGTGGAACCATTCACCTCTGTACCGACGACCAGCACCACAGCCAGCAACAGAATGGTCATAATCCACAGGGGAAAGGTATTATTAAACCAAACATTCAGCGATACTTTATAAGCCAAAAATGCGGCTACCGCAGCCACCAGAATTGAAATACCGTGTCGGATTACATAGTGAAATGCATTTTCATGTAAGCGGTCTGCATAGGGCATCGATGCCGATGCCACCATGATTGAACCGATACACAGCAAGGCAATAACACAAAAAATCAGCACATTACGCGGCGTAACTTCAGCGGGGATTTTTGGTCCCCACTCATTGTAGACCTGATTAATTTTATTTATGGTCGTCTGAGCTAACCCAGCCATACAACTTTCCTTATCGTTCTTCTAAGCAAGTGTGTTCACACATTCAACAAACTGGTGTCCACGTTCACTATAACCTTTAAACATATCAAAACTTGCACATGCAGGTGACAATAACACCACATCATTGGCTTGTGTATGTTGCTGGCATAATTCCACCGCTTCTTTTAAAGATTCTGCATGAAGCAATGTTGTGGTTCCTGCAATCGCGGCTTCAATCACTGGTCGGTCTTCACCAATCAGCACGGCAACTTTGGCATATTTAGTCAGGGCATCGCGAAGTGCAGTAAAGTCCTGCCCTTTACCTTGACCGCCTAAAATAATCGCCACTTTACCCTGTTGCGGCTCGATTGCAGCACCTAAACCATCAATAGCTGCAAGGGTTGCACCGATATTGGTGCCCTTAGAATCATTATAATAACGAACGCCTTTTACTTCTTTCACAAATTCACAGCGATGCTCTAAGCCTTTAAAGGTTTTTAAAGTATTCAGCATCGATTCAAGCGGCAGTCCAATCGCTTCACCTAAAGCCAGACATGCCAAGGCATTGGCCACATTATGTGTGCCTTGAATATACATCTCGGAACTTTTTAGTAAACGCTCACGACCACGTGCCAACCAGATGGTGCCATTATCTTCTTTTAAAATACCGTATTGATTTAAATCCGGTGCATTCAAGCCAAAGCTTTGCATCGGCGTGTTATCTGGAACCAGTGGACGAGTGAGCGAATCATCACGGTTAAACACGACTTTTTTCACGCCCTGGAAAATACGGTGTTTTGCCGTGTGATAACCAAACATATCGCCATGACGGTCTAGATGATCTTCACTCATATTCAGCACCACAGCCACTTCTGCATTTAAATGAGAGGTGGTTTCCAACTGGAAGCTGGAAAGTTCCAAAATATAAAGTTCAGGATCATCTTTGGTTAAGTCCAGTGCCGGACGGCCCAAATTACCGCCTACAGCTACTTTCTTGCCGGCATCTGCAGCCATCAATCCAAATAAGGTCGTCACCGTGCTTTTGGCATTTGAACCGGTAATTGCCACAATCGGTTTATCGGTGGCACGGCGCAATATCTGAATTTCACTCACCACCGGAATGTCTTTGGCAATAGCAGCCTGAATTTCAGGCAGTTTTAGATCCAGTCCCGGACTAATCACAATTTCTTCAGCTTGCAACAATAGCTCTTGATCCAGCTGACCAAAACTGGTTTGTACTTCCGCTGGAATCTGGTCATGCCCGGGCGGTGTCTTTCGAGAATCTGTTACTGCAACGCGGTAGCCATGTTCATGTAAGAAATTTACTGCTGCAACCCCTGAAATTCCGAGTCCTGCAACAACTTTTAATCCACCACGCTGTATTAACATTTTTACCCCATTTTATGGTCTGTTTCAAAACTGCCAAAATGTTAGCACTTTGCTCTTTTGAATGCTTTTTCTGTTTTGACTTTATATCGGCTTTTTTGTGTCAGCGCGTAAAAAAACCGTCATAAAAATGACGGTTTTTCAATATGCTTATTTAAGATGGAAATAGAACTTGAAATTTATTTCCATTTTACCGCTTGAACTTCGGTTTTTTTCTGAACCGGGTCGGGATTTGCAGAACAGCCACAGCTTCCTCCGCAACCGGAAACCATCGCCGGCTTTAACCATTTCGCCAACGCTGTCCAGCCCCGCTTTTCACAGTGCTTAGAGAGTGCCGTGAAGACTGAGTTTGAGGTGTTAGGAAAAACTTTCTTAAACACCACGACAGCACTCCAAAGGACTAGAGCAGCCACAATCAGAATTTCAATCATTTCAGTCTCCTTTCACATTTCTAAATGACATTATCCAAAGTAATGTGAAGCAATTTGATAAGTCAGGAATGACATCAGATAGGCCAGACCAAACAGGTAAATCGTCATGAACGATACCGTTTTCCATGAACCGGTTTCACGGCGCACGGTCGCCAGCGTAGCCAAACAGTGCGGTGCATAGATAAACCAGACCAGCAGTGACAAACCGGTCGCCAATGACCAGCCCAGGTCACCTGCACCACCGATAATAGAAGCCAAGCCTTGTGACATGGCATCCTCATCTACCGCAGACAGTGCATATACGGTACCCAATGCAGCCACCACCACTTCACGTGCAGCCATGGCAGGAATCAAGGCGATACAGATTTGCCAGTTAAAGCCCAGTGGGGCAAAAATTGGCTGCATCAAATGACCCAGCATCCCTGCAAAGGAATAATCAATTGCCGGGGCAGTCGCACCTTCGGGAGCTTGCGGGAAGGTACACAGAAACCACAGTAAAATGGACAACGCAAAGATGATGCCACCGACACGTTTCAGGAAGATCTTGGCGCGATCCAGCAAGCCAATCCAGATACTTTTAACATCGGGAAAACGGTAACTTGGCAACTCCATTAACAACATATGCTGAGACTTGTCTTTCTGGAAAAATTTCAGCACGGTTGCCACAATCAAGGCACTAACAATCCCGGCCATATAGAGAGCGAACAGCACCAAACCCTGTAAATTGAAGATGCCCCAAACCATTTTTTCCGGAATGAAAGCGGCAATCAGCAAGGCATATACCGGTAAACGGGCCGAACAGGTCATCAGCGGTGCCACGAAAATCGTGGTTAAACGATCACGTGGATCACTAATACTACGGGTCGCCATAATCCCCGGCACTGCACAGGCAAAACTGGACAGTAACGGAATAAATGCACGTCCTGAAAGGCCGGCTTTAAACATCAACTTATCCAGCAAGAACGCCGCACGTGGCAGATAACCTGATTCTTCCAGTACCAAAATAAAGAAGAACAGGATTAAAATTTGTGGCAAGAACACCACCACACCGCCTGCTCCTGCAATGATGCCATCAACCACCAAGCTGTTCAGTAAGGGATGGGAAATATTTGCCCCAACCACTTCACCAAACCAGCCAAAGAAGGCTTCAATTCCATCCATAAACGGCGCCGCCCAGGCAAATACCGCCTGAAACACAATGAACATCATCAGCGCAAGACTGACTAGGCCTAAGACTGGATGTAAAAATATTTTATCGAGGAAGTCGGAGCGTTTATCTTCCTGCTCAACTGAATGCACCACATCATGCAAAATGGTTTCAATCTTATGATGGTTACTGCCAGTTAAACCGCTCAGTTCGGTATGTGGGGTTGAGTATTTA
>NZ_DJDC01000095.1:8068-19817 GCF_002430855.1 Acinetobacter sp. UBA5934
TTGAGTATTTACCTTGATCTAGCGCATTCATCAGGTTTTCAATGCCTGAATTACGCACCGCCACGGTTTCCACCACAGGAATACCCAAACGCTCCGCCAACTTTTGCGTGTTGATTTGCATGCCACGGCGACGCGCTTCATCCATCATATTCAGCACAAGCAGAATTGGACGGCCCAGCTCGATCATTTCCAGAACCAGACCAAGATGCAGTTTCAGGTTGGTGGCATCAACCACACACAAGAACGCATCTTGCTGGCCTTCTTCGGCAATTTTACCCTGCACCACATCACGGGTAATCGCTTCATCCGGACTGGTGGCATCTAAACTATAAGTGCCGGGTAAATCTAATACACGAACCGGTTTAGCCGACGGCAAGGTGAACTGCCCTACCTTACGTTCAACCGTGACACCGGCATAGTTGGCGACTTTCTGACGTGTACCGGTGAGATGGTTAAATAATGATGTTTTACCACAGTTTGGGTTACCTACCAGGGCAATACGCAACGCATCACTCATGCAGGTGCTCCCTCAAGATTAATTTCAATTTTTTCAGCTTCAACTTTACGCAGTGCGAAACGGGTAAACCCAACTTGAATTAAAATCGGGTCTCCACCAAAAATACCTTTGGTAATGACCTGAACCTTTGTCCCCGGTACAAAGCCCAAAGTTTCCAAACGACTCGCCACCAGATCAGTCTGAGCTGTATCATCATTCAAAGTACGATTTACTTTGCGAATGATGGCCGCTTGTTTCACTTTCAAATCAGATAATCGCACCGCATCTAATCCTAAAATATTTGCTACAGTATACAAACAAATGAGAATAATTACCAAGTAAGGTTTATTCCAATTCTCATCTTGTGCTGTTACATCGACATTCCTACAGAATTGTTCTAAATTGATCCCAGCCAAGAAAAACTTGGATTTTTCATTCAATGTAGAAGTGACATGCTTAATAAAAAACCTCGTATCCCTGCTCCTGTGAGCATTCCTGAACATTTAAGTTTTTTACAGGGTTTCCGAGATTATTTAATTGCACAAACCGTCAGTCCGCATACCCGCAATGCCTATCTGTCTGATTTGGTTCAATGTAGTGAATGCAGTTCCCACGCAATGCCAGAGTGGTCCAGCGATGATATATCAGACGTTTTACTGGCCTTAACCAAACAAGGCAAAAGCCCGCGTTCCATTGCGCGCTCACTTTCTGCCCTGCGTTCTTTTTATAAGTTCTTGCGTGAGCAAAAATTACGTAGCGACAATCCGGTTGCAACACATAAAACCCCTAAAATTGGTCGGGCCTTGCCTAAAGATTTATCTGAAGCTGATGTTGAAGCCCTCATTAACGCACCCGATATCAATACCGCCTTGGGCTTACGCGACCGGGCGATGTTTGAAGTCCTGTATGCCTGTGGGCTACGGGTAACTGAACTCCTTAATTTGCGCCTTGAGTTGATTAATTTAAAACAGGGCTATTTACGTATTGTCGGTAAAGGCAATAAGGAACGTCTGGTGCCTTTGGGACAGGTGGCGTGTGAATGGATTGAAAAATATCTGAATGAAGCACGTGCTAGCCTGTATAAATCTGCCACCGACTATGTTTTTTTAACCCAGCATGGCGGCATCATGAGCCGGCAAAATTTCTGGTATGCCATTAAGCGTTATGCGCTACAAGCGGGGATTCAGGCCGAACTTTCACCGCATACCCTGCGTCATGCCTTTGCCACCCATTTACTCAATCATGGCGCCGACTTACGTGTAGTTCAGATGCTGCTCGGACATAGCGATTTATCGACCACACAAATTTATACCCACGTGGCTCAAGTGCGAATGCAACAACTGCATGCGACTTATCATCCACGCGCTTAATGGCGCTAAATATCAGACCAAGAAGTTTTATCGCAGGCATTTTTTTTTGTTATGCTAAGTCACCAATTTTTATCTATAGCTAAAAGAAAGGGTTATTTATGTCATTTACCCGCTCAAAAATTTTTATTGCCTGTACCTTGGCCAGCAGCTTGGTCATCACTGCTTGTTCCAACTCAAATAACGATGAAAAAAAGCAAAGCACTTTAACCGCTAGCGCACCTGCAACCGGACAGGCATCGAATCTTTCCGAACGCAATGCACAGCAGCGCCTGATTAACACCTTGCAACAGCACTTTAAAAAAGCCAATATCAATGCCAAAGTTTTAGATATTAAAGCCACTGAAGTACCGAATCTGTATTGGGTCAACTTAGAAGGCATGTCATCGGTTTATGCTACTGCCGACGGCAAATACATTATTCAGGGTGATGTGCTGCGTTTAGGCGACAGTAAAATTCACAATGTCAGTGAAAGCCTGCAATCTGAAGCCAATAAAAAGCTGCTGGCCAACTTAAAAACTGAAGATCTTCTGGTGTATAAAGCCAAAGGAAAGACCAAACATGTGGTTTATGTCTTTACCGATGCCAGCTGTCCGTATTGCCACAAACTTCATGAACATATGAATGAAATCAATGCTAAAGGCATTGAAGTACGCTATATCGCATGGCCACGTGGTGAACAGTTCATGCCGGCCATGGAAAGCGTCTGGTGTAGTGAAGACCGTCAAGCGGCTTTTGATCAGGCCATTGCCGGTGCACCGCTTGCTCCTGCAACCTGTAAAAATCCGGTCAGAGATCAATATCAGTTGGGTCTGAATATGGGCGTCAACGGAACTCCGGCAATTTATAATAGCGAAGGGGTTTACCTCGGTGGATATCTATCGCCTGAAGAATTGGTAGAACGTTTAAATAACTAATTTTTATTCGTTAAATTACTGTTTTTTATAGTTGCAGATAAAGTTATTTCTTTCCTAGAGTCTCATGCTTTTTTTAGCTATGATCTAGGTTCGCTTAAAATTGATTAGATATTGGAGTGTGACGTGAAACCAGTTCGTCTGGCAATCCTCGGTCTTGGTACTGTGGGTGGTGGTGCCCTTAAACTTTTAAAAGAAAACGCTGCTGAGATTAGACGTCGCACCGGTCGAGAAATTGAAATTACCCATGTGGGTACACGTCGTCCGCGTCCTGATTTGGATCTTCCAGAATCAATCAAACAAAGTGCTGATCTTCTGGAAATTGTACGTCAACCTGATGTTGACGTTGTGGTTGAAGTGATGGGCGGAATTCATCCAGCCTATGAAGTCATCATGGAAGCCATGAAACATGGCAAACATATTGTGACTGCCAACAAGGCACTCTTGGCTGAACACGGTAATGAACTGTTTAAAGCGGCTGAAGACAATGCCGTGCAAATTGCCTATGAAGCAGCAGTTGCCGGCGGTATTCCAATTATTAAAGTCATTCGTGAAGGTTTGGCGGCCAATAAAATTGACTGGTTGGCCGGTATTATTAACGGGACCGGCAACTTCATTTTAAGTGAAATGCGTGAAAAAGGCCGTGCTTTTGAAGACGTGCTGAAAGAAGCACAAGAACTCGGTTATGCCGAAGCCGATCCGACTTTTGACGTCGAAGGCATTGATGCTGCACATAAACTGACCATTCTGGCGTCATGTGCATTTGGTATTCCGCTACAGTTTGATAAAGTCTTTACAGAAGGCATTGGCAAGGTTACTGCACAAGATGTGAAATATGCAGAAGACTTGGGCTTCCGTATCAAACACTTGGGTATTGCGCGCCGTACCGATGCCGGCATTGAATTACGTGTGCATCCGACTTTAATTCCAGATGACCAGCTGATTGCCAATGTTAATGGCGTGAAAAATGCGGTTCTGGTACAAGCCAATGCTGTTGGTCCAACCCTTTATTACGGTGCTGGCGCAGGCGCAGGTCCAACCGCTTCTGCGGTAGTCGCGGATGTAGTCGATATTGTCCGTGATATTATTTATACCGAAGATGGCGCCGGAACCATTCCACAATTGGCTTTTGAAGCCCTCACGGATTTACCAATTTTAACGCGTGAACAAATGACCACAGGCTACTACATCCGTATTAATGCCGAAGATCAAATGGGCGTACTTGCCGATGTCACCACGATTTTAAGTCGTGCCGGCATCAGTATTGATGCCATCATGCAGCAGTCACGTTTAAAAGACCTGATTCCGATCGTGATTTTAACTGATCCTATCGTTGAATCAAAAATGGATGAAGCGTTGCAACAAATTCAAGCATTGCCCTTCATTCATGGCGAAATTGTACGAATTCGTTTAGAATCGCTTGATAATTAATCGGGTCGAGGGGAATATTTCCGTTCCTCTCGCCAAGCTCTACACACAATTGGAACATCATCATGTCTAATGCCAATCGTTATACTGGTTTAGTTGACCGCTATCGCGACCGTTTACCAGTGTCTGCAACTACTCGTGCAATCTCTTTAGGCGAAGGTAATACGCCACTGATCAAGCTTGAGAACATTCCACGCATTATTGGCAAAAATGTTGAAATTTATGTGAAGTACGAGGGCTTAAACCCGACTGGTTCATTTAAAGACCGTGGTATGACCATGGCAGTGACAAAAGCAGTTGAAGAAGGCTCTAAAGCCATTATCTGTGCGTCTACTGGTAACACTTCTGCTGCTGCAGCTGCATATGCTGCCCGTGCGGGGATCAAAGCGTTCGTAATCATCCCTGAAGGCAAAATTGCCATGGGTAAAATGGCGCAAGCGATGATGTATGGTGCTGTAACCATGCAAATCCGCGGTAACTTCGATGATGGTATGCGTCTGGTGAAAGAAGTTGCTGACCAAGCACCGGTGACCATCGTGAACTCGATCAACCCTTACCGTTTGCAAGGTCAAAAGACTATTGCTTATGAAATTGTTGAAGCTTTAGGTTTCGCACCTGATTATCACTGCTTACCAGTGGGTAACGCAGGGAACATCACTGCACACTGGATGGGTTATACCGAAGCTGTTGCAAACCAATCAAAAGATGAGTTTGAGCAAGTGATTTATGATGCTGCAACAGATCAATTCACTGGTCCTAAACCTGAAGGCTTGCCAACGATGGTCGGTTACCAGGCATCTGGTGCTGCACCGTTCCTGCGTGGTGCACCGGTTGAAAGCCCTGAAACAGTTGCAACTGCCATCCGTATTGGTAATCCACAAAGCTGGAACCATGCAAAAGCTGTAGTTCGTGATTCTAAAGGTTGGTTCGACGAACTTCAGGATAGCGAAATCCTGGAAGCGCAGCGCCTACTTTCTATGTACGAAGGTGTATTCGTAGAACCTGCTTCTGCAGCGTCTATCGGTGGCGCAATTCGTGACATTAAAGCAGGTAAAATTGCTGAAGGTTCTGTGATCGTATGTACCGTAACAGGTAACGGTCTGAAAGACCCTGACACAGCCATCAAGCAATGCCAAGATGCTGTCATGTTGTCTATCGACGCCACTATGGATCAAGTCAAAGACTCTATTCTTTCGAATATGTAATTTATTTCATCTTTAGATGGAAATAAAAAAGCCCTGCAATTGCAGGGCTTTTTTATTTGGAAGTATTCAAACGTTGAGTAAATTTGAATCCTTCGCAAAGTTAAACATTAAATACGTTTTGGTAACTGACTTGCCCAAGTCATTAAACGGGTTGCATCATTGGTACGTGCGGCAGATGTATCTGCGCCCAGCAACACTACCACCGCTGGACGATTATTTAAGGTCGTATGCATTGCTACGCAACGTCCTGCTTCATTGATATAACCGGTTTTTGAAATATTGATATTCCAGCCACCATTACGCACTAGGGCATTGGTGTTGTTAGATTTCAAAACTCGATAACCCAGATTAAAATCATAACTTGGTGTGGTTGAGAATTGGCGAATCAAACTATATTGAGATGCTTTATTGACTAAAATACCCAAATCACGTGCAGAAGACACATTTCCAGGATGCAAACCTGTTGACTCCAGATAATGTGTTGAATGCATACCGAGAGATTTAGCTTTCGCATTCATTGCAGAAATAAAGGCTGCACGGCCACCCGGGAAAGTACGCGCCAATGCAGACGCAGCAGGATTCTCAGACTTCATCAATGCAAATAAAAGTGCTTCAGCACGATTCATGCTGTCACCAGCACGTAAGGTTGAGCTTGAACTCTTACAGCCTGAACAAGAAAAATCGGCCTGTTGTAAGGTAATTTTTTCTGACATGTTTAAACGGGCATCAGCAATGACAACCGCAGTCATCAGTTTAGTCAGGGATGCAATTGGAAAGGCGGTATTACTATTTTTACTATATAAAACCTCACCTGTTTGAGCATCCATTACCAAAGCAGCACGGGCATTTACAGAAGGTTGATTGCTATAGTTTGAATTATTTAAAATCTGTACATTTTGAGGTGCAGAATGAGCAACCACCGCATTTGAGCTACGTACAGAAGTGGTTATTTTTGTTGAACCTTGTGGAGAAACTTCTTCAGCTGAAGCATCACCGTTTAATAACTGATTAGCATCCTCAGACGACCAGTTCAATGCAGCTTGTCCGGGCCCTTTAGAAGCATCCATGACCAGCTCTGCAAAACTGGTTGAACTCATGCTTAACAGAATCGACATGCCTAGCACATGGATTAAAGATTTTTTCGATTGTTTCACGGTGATTTACTCAACTCAAGGAGACAATATACATTTGTATATTCCCTCAAAAATGCTTACATTTAAACACAAATATGAACACTTTTTGTTACTCACAACATTGTGTATAACATTTAATGGAAAGATAGAGAATAGGATTGCTAATTTTGTCATTTCATTGCAAGCTTATTTTGCTTTATGTAACAAAAAAAATGCATTTTTTTGATATGAGGGAGAACTAGGTGATCACAGTTTTAGTGGTAGATGACCATGAATTAGTACGTACCGGAATTTGTCGTATGCTCGAAGATCATGCGGATGTTCAAGTGATTGGTCAGGCTGAATCTGGTGAAGAAGCAATTAACTTAGTCCGTCATCATCACCCTAATGTGGTCTTGCTTGATGTCAACATGCCAGGCATTGGCGGGGTAGAAACCACCCGACGTCTGCTACAGACTGCTCCTGAAACCAAAGTACTGGCCGTCAGTGGCCTGGCTGAAGAACCATATCCTTCTTTATTACTGAAAGCCGGGGCCAAAGGCTATATCACCAAAGGTGCGCCTGTGACCGAAATGGTCCGTGCCATCAACAAGGTGATGCAAGGTGGAAAATATTTCAGTGCCGATATTGCTGAACAACTGGCCAGTTCATATCTTTCAGACACCCAACAATCTCCTTTCGATGCCTTATCGGAACGTGAAATGCAGGTCGCGATGATGGTGGTGAATTGTATTAGTGCCCAGGAAATTGCCGATAAACTTTTTGTTAGCGTTAAAACGGTCAACACTTACCGTTACCGCATCTTCGAAAAGCTGAATCTGGATAGTGATGTCAAATTGACTCATCTGGCCATTCGCTATGGACTGATTAAACCTTAATACCCTTTGGCTTGCTAGAAGACATGCATGACGCAAAATACCAATATTTTTCAGTTTAACCAATATCGTTTAGGCCTTTGGTATAGCACTTACAGATTCATTATTGCGACTAGTCTTTTACTGATTTTCTTATTAACCAATCAGCGCTTAAATACCGAGTATCACTATCCGCAGCTTTATTTTTATGTCCTGATTGGCTATGTGTTAGCAAGCTGTGTTCAGTTAATTACGCTGAAAAGTATACGCTTTAAAATTTCCCGGCAACTTCCGCTATTATTTGTCATTGATGTCATTGCTTTAAGCTTGCTCACCTTGGCGGTAGATGGTCCTAATCTGCAATTAAGTTTGCTGTTTGTAATTACCATTTTTGCAGCCTCATTATTACTGACTGCCAAAAAGGCTTTGATTATTACCTTAATTGCTGTGATCAGCGTGATTTATCAGCTTTTTTTAGGCAGTATTTTTGATTTTTCTTCACTAAATAACATTGGCAATAGTGCGATATTGGCCTTTCTGTTTTTAGTGGTCTATGGCAGTGGTCAAGTTGCAGTACGCCGTTTCCAATTGCTTGAAAATTTAAACTTTTCTCAATCCCTGGAATTAAACCGGCTACAAAACCTGAACCGCTATATTCTGGAACAGATAGAACTCGGTTATTTGGTTTTAGATGAGAACTGCCATATTGTGCTGAGCAACCCCGCTGCCTGCCTACTTTTAGGCATTCCTCCACTCTATGCCTATGACAAATATCCCTTATACAAGGCACAGCCCGATTTATTTGAATTACTTAAATTTGATCAATTGCAGGACGGAGAAAAATTTCAGTTTGAGTCGCAGCTCAGCCATTATCATATGCATATAGAAGTGCAAAAACTGATGGTCCCGCATCAAACCCTGACCCTATTGGTACTACAGGATGCCACCAAGCTTAATCAACGCGTCCAACAATTAAAACTTGCGGCACTTGGACAATTGTCTGCCAGCATTGCCCACGAAATTCGCAATCCTTTAGCGGCCATTGTCCAAGCCAATGAACTTTTGCGGGATAGTGATCCACATCAACAAGCGGCATTGAGCCAGATGATTTCAAAACAGACCCAGCGTATTGATCGTATTATCCAAGACACGCTGAATATGGTGCGGAATAAAGAAACCCATCCCTCCACGATTGAGCTGAAACAGTTTATTCCGCTCCTCATTCAGGAAGATTTGGCTGATATTGCCACCCAGATTAAATATACCGTTCAAAGCAAAATTTTTATTCGTTTTGACGAGGCACAACTGCGTCAAGTTTTGATTAACCTGATTCGCAATGCTATTCGACATAATTCACCTGAGCATTCACATATTGAATTGAATGCCTATTTACATGAACCCAATGTCCGCATTGAAGTCCGTGATTTTGGCGCTGGGGTTGCATCAAAAGATTTAACCTCTTTATTTCAACCTTTTTTTAGTACCGAAATCACAGGAACTGGTTTAGGATTATACTTATCACATAGTTTTTGCGAAGCCAATCAGGCAAAACTCAACTATGTAGAACAAGAACAAGGGGCATGCTTTCAAATAGAATGCCTGCGAGTTGCATTATAAATTAAAATTGCCGGGGTGTACTTTGGAACAACAACCACTTGTATTGTTAGTAGATGATGAAGAAGATTTGTGTACCCTCATGCAAATGTCTTTAGCGCGTATCGGGATCAAAACCCATATTGCACATCGTCTTGAACAAGCCAAAAAATTCTTGTCTGAATACCGGTATGATGCCTGTTTAACCGATTTAAATTTACCGGACGGTAATGGACTGCAACTGGTGGAATGGATTAGCCAGCACTTTCCATCCATACCGGTGGCGGTACTGACGGCATATGGCAATATGGAAATTGCCATTGCGGCACTCAAAGCCGGTGCATTTGATTTTGTCAGCAAACCCGTGAACCAAAAGCATCTGGAACAGCTGCTGCAAAAAGCCTTTAACAAACCGTTTGAGCATTTGCAGACCAAAGAAGATAGTCTGGAACAAAAATTATTAATCGGCCAATCACTGCCGATTCAACAGTTAAGAGTAACCTTAAATAAAATTGCCCGCTCGCAGGCACCGGTATTTATTACTGGCGAATCCGGGACCGGAAAAGAAGTGATTGCCAATCTGGTACATCGCCTCAGTAACCGTAATGAAGGGCCTTTTATTGCGATTAACTGCGGAGCTATTCCGACTGAATTGATGGAAAGCGAACTGTTTGGACATAAAAAAGGTAGTTTTACCGGTGCGACTCAAGACAAACAGGGTCTGATTCAATCTGCGCACGGCGGCAGTCTGTTTCTAGATGAAATCGCCGAACTACCTTTAAACATGCAGGTTAAACTGCTGCGTGCTGTACAGGAAAAACGGATTCGTCCAGTCGGTTCAGACTGTGAAATTGACGTCGATTTTCGCGTGATTAGTGCCAGCCATCAAGACCTGGAAGCACTGGTGCAGCAAGGCCGCTTTAGACAGGACCTGTTCTTCCGTATCCATGTGATGGATCTGGTCCTGCCTCCACTGCGTGAACGTGGTGACGATATTATTTTATTAGCACATCACTTTATTCAGAAAATTAGCCAGGAATGGGATATTCCGCAAAAACAGCTGACAGATCGTGCAAAAAGCTTTTTACTGAGTCAGTATTATCCGGGAAATGTCCGTGAATTGCGTAATATTATTGAGCGTGCCATTACCTTAAGCGATGATGAAAGAATCGACTTGCAACACTTACAAAGTGCACCTTTACGCTATCCAACTGCAGCAATGCCAGAAGTTGCGGAAGATCAACACGTCTTGCGCAGCGACATTCTGGTTTCTTCTAAAAAATTACCCGATGAAGGTTTAGAGCTGTATCTGGAAAATATTGAAAAAGATATTTTACTCAATGCCCTGAATCTGACCCATTGGAACAGAACCCTGGCTGCCAAAAAACTAGGTATGTCTTTCCGTTCCTTGCGTTATCGTCTGAAGAAATTTGGTTTGGATACCGACGAGGAATAAGCTGTTTTTATTTATGACTTAAAATAATCTCTGCAACATGTTCTAGATAGTTGTCTTCTTTCATGTCATGTTGCAGAAGATATTGTTGATCCGGTTGAATACCCACACCCTCAATCATCTGTCCTTTCGGTGTGTAATAATGCGATACCGTCATCTGCAAAGCTGCCCCATTGGAGAGTGGGAACAGTTTTTGCACCACCCCTTTTCCATAGCTTTTTTCACCCACTACCCAGGCACGGCCATGATCTTTCATGGCAGCGGTAAACACTTCAGCAGCAGAGGCAGAACGGTTATTGATTAAAATGCCCAACTTTAAATTCTGAAATTCAAAACTGGGTAAGGCCTGAAACTGCTGATCCCCTTCAGAACGACTTTTGGTCGAGACAATCAATCCTTGATTCAAAAATAAGTCGGCCGATTCCACCGCAGCAGATAACAAACCACCCGGGTTATTTCTTAAATCCAGCAATACTGCTTTCAAGCGTGAGGAAGGATGCTCTTCAATCAGGCGTTTAATTTCATTGGCCGTATCTTGCTGGAAAACTTTGACTTTAATCACCAATACCTGATTATGCAGCAAAGTTGCCTGAATATCGGTTTCGATTTTTTTATTACGGACTAAAATCAGGGGTTTACTATTAGGTGCCAGTTGCAAGCTTAGAGTAGAACCAACCGAACCATTCAATAAACTATTGACCTGATCAGGATTGAGTTTTTTCAGTTCCTGATCATCAATCTTAAAAACACTAACATCATTGCGCAAACCTTGCTTAGCTGAATCAGCATTATCCTTTAAGCCTTGAATGATCCATTGATGCAACTGCTGGTCATATACCAGTTCAAAGTCAACAGAGGCGATATCGCCTTCGGTATATTGCAAGAGCTGCTTATACTCTTCTGGGCTTAAATAACGAGAATAACGGTCCAGTCCACTGACCAGACCTTTAATCGCCTGTTGAAATAAGGCTTCGTCATTTTTGGCATCGACATAATTTTCTTTGACAATGCTATAAATCTGCACGAATTGCTGAATCGATTCCACTGGAACTTCAGCATAATTCTGTTCAGCTTCATCATCAAAATCTAAAACAGGCTGGCTTTTAGCTTTCGCTGCCGCAAGAGCAGAATGGCTCGCACACATGAATAACGTGGTTAAAATGACAACCTTTTTCCAGCGCTGTAAAGCCATCCAACCACCTGTTTATAAGAAGATTTTTATGATTTTAAAGTAATCAAATTACGACCTTTCATTTCTGCAGGTACAGGAATTTGCATGAGGTTCAACAATGTTGGAGCAACATCT
>NZ_DJDC01000188.1:0-3230 GCF_002430855.1 Acinetobacter sp. UBA5934
CATGTCAGGCATGCCGAAAATGGAACAAACCCGTTCGATTTCACGCTACGGCTTATCGCAAGTGACCATCATTTTTGAAGATGGCACGGATATTTACTGGGCCAGACAGCTTATCAACCAGCGCTTGCAAGAAGCAATGGGAGAAATGCCTGAAGATGTGCAACCTAACATGTCGCCTATTTCGACAGGTTTAGGTGAAATCTATCAATGGGTGATTAAAGCCGAACCAAATGCTAAAAAGCCGGATGGAACCCCTTATTCGGCGATGGATTTACGTGAAATTCAGGATTGGATTGTAAGACCGCAATTACAGCGCGTAAAAGGCGTTGCTGAGATCAACAGTATCGGTGGCTTTAATAAAACCTATGTGGTTGCCCCTGATCTGAACCGATTGCAACAATTGCAAATTCCTTTGTCTGATTTACAAACTGCCTTAACAGAAAATAATGAAAACCGTGGTGCTGGCTATATTGAGAAAAATGGACAACAGCTAACGGTTCGTGTTCCCGGCACTTTAAACACGATTGAAGATATCCAGAACATCAGTATTGCCAATAAAAACGGCTATCCGATTCGGGTGGCAGATGTCGCCAATGTCTCAATTGGTCATGACTTAAGAACAGGGGCTGCAACCTATAATGGTGAAGAAACTGTATTGGGTATTGCCATGATGATGATGGGAGAAAATAGCCGTACCGTTGCTCAAGCCATTGATGAAAAGGTGCAATCGATCCAGCAATCGCTACCTAAAGGTGTGGTGATTGAGACTGTGTATGACCGTACGCATTTGGTTGATCGGGCGATCAAAACCGTTCAGAAAAATTTGATTGAGGGTGCAATCCTCGTCATTGTTATTTTATTTCTCTTTCTAGGTAATTTCCGTGCTGCGCTGATCACGGCTTGCGTTATTCCACTGTCAATGCTGTTTACCTTGACGGGAATGGCAGAGCAGAAGATTAGTGCAAATCTGATGAGTTTAGGGGCACTGGACTTCGGTATTATTATTGATGGTGCAGTGGTTATTGTAGAAAACTGTATCCGTCGGCTAGCAGAAGCTCAGAAGCTGAAAGGTGGTTTACTTAGCCGTTCTGAAAGATTTAAAGAAGTCTTCTTGGCTGCAAAACAGGCGCGTCGTCCTCTCATCTTTGGACAGTTAATTATTTTGGTGGTTTATCTACCTATCTTTACCCTGACGGGTGTAGAAGCCAAACTTTTCCATCCTATGGCAATGACTGTTGTACTGGCTTTAATTGGGGCCATGATTTTATCTGTCACTTTTGTGCCAGCCGCAGTTGCCCTATTTGTCACTGGAGAAGTCAAGGAAACCGAAAGTCGCTGGATGCATTGGCTTAAAACCAAATATGAACTGCTTTTAGATAAAGCCTATGAGCTTCGTTTATTTGTGACTATTGTGGCTGCCTGTATTTTAGTGCTTACGGGCGTGCTAGCCACTCAAACAGGTAGCGAGTTTGCACCTCAACTGGGTGAAGGTGATTTTGCTGTTCAGCAAATGCGTTCCCCAAGTACAGGGTTAGAACAGTCACTGAGAATGCAGGAAAATACTGAAAAGTTACTGTTGAAAGAATTTCCTGAAATTAAAGCGATCTTTGCCCGTACCGGTACAGCAGAAGTGGCCACAGATGTTATGCCACCCAACATTTCAGATGGCGTGGTACTGTTAAAACCTCATGATGAATGGCCTGATCCAAAACAAACGATTGATGAGCTTCGCCAAAGAATGATTACTTTCTTAGCGACATTGCCGGGAAATAACAGTGAGTTCTCGCAACCCATTGAACTGCGCTTTAACGAGTTAATTTCAGGGGTGCGAAGTGATGTGGGTGTCAAATTATTTGGTGATGACATGGAGATTCTAAATCGCGAAGCGAATAAAATTTCTCAAAAAATTAACTCAATTTCAGGCGCGACAGCCGTTAAGGTAGAACAGACCAGTGGCTTACCCTTGTTGAATGTAGAGGTGGATAAGTCCAGAGCTGCACAATATGGCTTGTCGGTAAGAGCAATTCAGGATCTGGTAGCTACAAGTGTCGGTGGCCAGAATGTTGGAACAATTTTACAGGGAGACAAGCGTTTTGATTTTGTCATCCGTCTAGATGAATCCCAGCGTAGTCCTGAACAGTTAGCGGTACTTCCTATTCAATTGCCGAATGGTGGTTTAGTCCAACTGCAAGATGTGGCACGCGTTGAAAATATCCTGGGTATTAATCAGGTCAGCCGTGAAAATGGTAAACGTCGAGTGGTTATTACTGCAAATGTAGAAGGACGTGATTTAGGCTCATTCGTAACAGAGCTTCAGAGCACGTTATCCAAACAGGAATTACCAAGCGGTTATTGGATAGATTATGGCGGTCAATTTCAAAATCTGATGTCTGCAAAAGCGCGTATGCAATTGGTGGTTCCGCTCGCATTGTTGACGATCTTTATTTTATTGATGGCTGTATTCCATAATATCAAAGAAAGCTTACTGGTCTTTAGTGGTGTACCGTTTGCCTTATGTGGAGGCTTAATCGCGTTGTGGTTGCGTGACATTCCATTATCCATGTCAGCAGGGGTTGGCTTCATTGCACTATCGGGGGTGGCTGTACTGAATGGCTTAGTCATGCTTACCTTTATCAAAGAGTTGCGACAACAATATGACCTTTATTATGCAACGTGGCAGGGTGCAATTTTGCGTCTTAGACCTGTGCTGATGACAGCTTGTGTGGCGTCCCTTGGGTTTGTCCCGATGGCTTTGGCAACCGGAACTGGGGCAGAAGTACAGAGACCTTTAGCAACAGTGGTTATTGGAGGAATTATCTCCTCTACCCTGCTTACATTGGTTTTATTGCCCGTACTGTACCGCTGGATGAATGAAAAGAAAGTTTCTTAATCCAATAGATTAGTCGATTTACAGCAGAGATATTGGCTGTTATCCAATATCTCTGCTCATCATAAATAGAATAAGGAAAATATTTTATGTCAGAACATCATGATCATAGCCATGCGGTTGTTACTGAAGGAAATAGTAAGAAATTAATGTTTGCTTTGGGTTTAACGACTACTTTTTTAATAGTAGAAGTTGTCGCTGCTTTTATTACCCAAAGTTTAGCATTACTGTCTGATGCCGCTCACATGTTTACTGATGTAGCCGCATTAGCTATTGCTCTTGCTGCTATCAAAATTGGTAAAAAAGCCGCAGATGATAAAAGAACTTTTGGCTATCAGCGATT
>NZ_DJDC01000137.1:0-5889 GCF_002430855.1 Acinetobacter sp. UBA5934
TGTGGCGTGAAAGGATACTCGTCAAACAACAAGATTCCAAAAGGACCGAAATAATGAAAAAAACGATTTTTGCATTAGCCACATTTGCTGCTGTAGGCGTAGCGAGCACAGCACAAGCCGCTAAAGTTGATGTATGTGTATTCGATTTACTGGGTAAATCGGGTGAATCTTTTCAAATGGCTCAGGAATGGGCATTGGCTGCCAAAGGATGGGGCGCGGAAATTAATCTTATTCCACGTCAAGACGAAGCAGTCGCTGATAATGACTTTAAAGCCGGCAAGTGTGATGGCGTATTCATGACCGCAATGCGTGCACGTCAATATAATAAATTTGTAGGCTCTATTGATGCGCTCGGTGGTGCACCAAGTAATGCGATTGCCCAGCGTGCCATTACTTTTGCTTTGGACAAGCGTAATGCGCCGAAAATGGTCAGTAATTTAGGCGGTAAAAAATATGAAGTAGCCGGTATTGCTCCTTTGGGTTCTGCTTTTATTTTTGTACGTGATAAACAAATTAATTCCATTGAAAAAGCGGCAGGCAAAAAATTTGCGGTATTGGGTTATGACGATGCACAAAAAATTATGGTGCAACGTGTAGGTGCGCAGGCAGTGATTTCTGATGTGTCTAACTTTGTCGCAAAATTCAATAATGGTCAGGTCGATATGGTCGGAGCACCTGCCTATGCTTATAAACCTTTAGAAATCTATAAAGGTTTAGGTTCCAACGGCGCGATGTTTAATTTCCCTGTGCTTCAGGTAACCGCAGATTTTGTGATCCGTCCAGATCAATTTCCTGCAGGTTTTGGTCAAAAATCGCGTGATTGGTTTGTGAAAAACTTACCAAAAAGCTTTGCCATGATTAACCGTCTGGAAGCCAATATTCCAGCCAAGTTCAAATTGAACCTGACTGCAGAAGATAAAACCAAATATCAAAAATTATTGCGTGAAGGCCGTATGGATATGACCAAGCGTGGTATCTATGATGCAGGCATGATGAGTGTGTTGAAAAAGGCACGTTGTTCTGTCGATAAAGCGAATTTTGAATGTTCACTTGGCGGTGAATGATATTGATTTTAAAAAATAAAGCCTAGATTTTATCTAGGCTTTTTTGTCGCTTGGGTTTTGTCATTTTTGCCATTGTGGCGCGTCAAAAAAGGCGTAATCTTAAAAAAGAAAAGTTCAATTTTATCAGTCCATAAAACATGTCTTAAAGACTGGTGGATGGGTGATAAATAAAAAAACAAAAATGATTCAATCCAAAACTGAATAAAATAATCATACAAGGAAGAAAAAATCATGATGCCATGGTCTAAAACACTGCTGCTTGGTCTAGGTTTGTGTGCAGTTACCAGTGTTACTCAAGCCAAACAGGTAATTTGCGTATTTGATTTGGTGGGTAAAAGTGGAGATGTTTTTGCCCTGATGAAAGATTATCAATTGGCAGCCAAAAATTGGGGCGCAGATATTGAATTACGCGTAGGGCAAAATGAAGGGGTTATCGCTGAAGATTTTAAAGCCGGGAAGTGTGACGGGATTAGTGTGACCGGTATGCGCGGTCGTCAGTTTAATCATTTTACCGGTTCACTTGATGCCATTGGTGCGATTCCTGATTTAAAACTGGCGGTAAAAGTCATGCAGGGCTTAGCCAGCCCCGCCTTTGCCAAACATATGGTCAATAGTAAATATGAAGTGGTGGGCGTAATTCCAGTCGGTGATGCGTTTTTAATGGTCAATGACCGTAGTATCAATACCGTGGCGAAAGCTGCAGGTAAAAAAATCGCCGTGCTTGATTACGATGAAGCGCAAAAAATTATGGTTCAGCAAGTTGGGGCACAGGCGGTCAGTGCAGATGTTACCAATTTTGGCGCTAAATTTAACAATGGTCAGGTGGATATTATTGGCGCACCTGCGGCCGTATTTAAACCTTTAGAACTCTATAAGGGTTTAGGAAATAAAGGCGCAATTGTGAATTATCCTATTTTACAGGTGACCGGTAATGTGATTATTCGCCCAGATAAATTCCCGGCAGGATATGGGCAAAAATCACGTGAATGGGTGAAAAGCCAGTTACCGCGTGCCTTTGGTATTTTAGGTAAAATGAAAGCCGATATTCCACAAAAATACTGGATGCAAATTCCTGAAGCAGATAAAGCAGGCTATCAAAAACTCATGCGCGAATCGCGGGTCGATTTAACCAAACGCGGCGTTTATGATAAGCGTATGATGAAGTTGCTCTGGCAATTCCGTTGTAAGCAAGATCCAAAGAATTTTGAATGTAGCCTGCAGGATGAGAACTACAAACAATCTTGAGAAAAATAGTCTGATTTAACTTTAAATCTGCAAATATTGACCATATATTGAGTATGCTATACTTGATATATGGTCTTTTATATTTCAAGACACCTGAATTGAACAGAGGAATCCCACATGAATGCCCAAGCTTTGGTGCTGACCGACAATGCTGCGAATAAAGTACGCCAATTGCGTGATAGCGAAGGCAACCAAGAATTAATGTTACGTGTTTATGTTACAGGTGGTGGTTGTTCTGGTTTCTCTTATGGCTTTAACTTCGCTGAAAGCATGAATGAAGATGATGCTGAATTTGTCAATGGCGACGTGAAAATGCTGGTTGACTCACTCAGCTATCAATATCTTGTCGGCTCAGAAGTTGATTATGTAGAAGGTTTGGAAGGTTCACGTTTTATTGTGAGCAACCCGAATGCAACAACAACCTGTGGTTGTGGTTCATCTTTCTCTATTTAATCAGATATGAAAAAGCCCTCCAAAAAGGAGGGCTTTTTTATTGTAAATCAATATACTCAATTACAGTCTTAAGCTACTTAAATCATTAAGCTTCGAGTTTTGCAGCTTCCAAAATATCAAAAATAACAGTTGTGACGTCTTGGCTTAAATCACGATTGTTAAAAATTTCATAAGCACTAATGGTGATATCGGTATCACTTGGCAGTAAGCGCTGTTCTTCTTCAATCAAATCTTGGATAGGCAACAGGGTCTGTTTGACTTGTAAATGGAGAATATCTTTAAATTCTAAATTTTCATCTTCAAGTTCAATGAGTTGCTCATTGAAATAAGGCAACAGAATAGAGTGGAGATAAGGCTGAATCTCAATAATATCAAAAATTTCGATATCACGAGTTTGTTCAATCGTACTGATGTGATCATTTACTTCAATAAGAATATGGTAGTAACTCACACGCATCTCCAGAAATTTTCTGTTGTCATTTTCGGCTATTACAATAACACGAAATTCGCTTTATTGCCGTTGTATTGCCCTATATAGGCTTATAAAAAGTAAGGGATTTTTGCATTGTATCCTGGTCATGCTTCAACGTTCTTGCAATAAAGCAATATCTGCCGTGGATAATCTGAAGTTTTGTAGGTTCTGATCTTTCATCAGCGGATACATCAGTGCTTGAGGATCTTGATTATGTTTAAGTCCGAGTGCATGGCCAAATTCATGTGCCAGTGTTAAACGCAAATCTTCCTTAGACTCAAATTCATAAATAGTAATTTGCTTGCCATTAAATGAACCTTTATCAAATAATTTTGGCTGAAAACGCTGGTTAAAGTGTTTTACTGAGCTGTCAATCTGTTGATTCAACTGATTCAGTTCATCCACCTGAAGATTGAGGTGCTGAATTTTTTGGTTATAAATACTGATTTCTTGCTGTAGTCCGGAAATTTGCTGTTGTAATTGATTTTGTTGCTGAAGGAGATGCTCACGTTGTGAAGGCGGGACTCCACCATTTTGATTAGTAATGGCTATCTGTTGATTATATTGCTGTAACTGTAGATCTAATTGGGTTTTTCTCGCTTCCAGCATGGCGTTAGCACGGTCTAATTCATCTTTAAACTGCTTTAGCTGCTGATTTTTACTGGCCCACAATTGCTGGCTTTGTTGAATTTGTCCGAATTGCTGACGTCGCTGTACAGAGTCGTGCTGGCGTTGATCATAAATTAAATGAATGCTCAGCCGAGCATTGGGATCATACACAAAATAGTCTTTGCCCGTACCCGCTTTCCAAATGTCAGTGGCTTGCTGGCTCATCCGTTTTAGTTCATCTTCACTCAGACCAAAACGCGGATCCACTTCAGCAATGTGGTAACGTAACCGGGTATCGAAAGGGTGCTGAATACGATCCAACAGGGTGTTATAGCGAACCTGGGGATGATTTCGGTTTTGATAGGTCATGCCTAACAGAAATATGACCAAAAGGCTGAGTAGCATTAAGCGCATAAAAGCTTAAAATCATTATTTTTTTATACTGTATAACAATTAAGCATAAATAAAAATAAAAAAACCGGGCTTTCGCACGGTCTCTTTCTTAATCCCACACATTATCTTTTGTTAGCTTTCACTTCAGCGAACTTAATGTCTTAAGCTTTAGTTTTTTGTTTTTTAAATTCGGGAATTTTTTTTGGCAAATTAGAATAATAGATGAAAATTAAACCTGAAAAATTGAATAAAAAAATAATAAATTCAATTAAGTATTTAATATTGTAAGGAATTTCATTTTGATGATTGAAAGCATATAGACTTACTTCATATTTATACAGCTGAAAAATAATATAGCTGAATAATCCAACACCTAACAAGATAAAGCCTTTTCCATAAGGATAACGCTGCGGCACAGATAACAGGAGCAATACAATGGTTGAAATTAAAAAGCCAAGTGCAAAGGCGGCTTCTATACCGAGGCTTTGCAAATAATTAAATGGGGGAAAGAAAAACATTGGTCGGTAGTACGATAAAGAGATTGCCCATTGGGTAGAGCATCATGATTGCAAATCCAGAAGCAATCAGTAAAAGTTTAATAAAATTCTGCATGTTTTTATTTTTCAGTGATTTATACAATTATATTTTAGTCAAAATCTATCCTGTTGCCTATAAGATGAATAAAAAAAGACCGCATAAAATGCGGTCTTTTTTCAAAGTGACAAATTATTTTTTATCATCTTTAACTTCAGTGAACTCAGCATCTACAACGCCGTCATCCGCTTTTTGTTGTTGACCCGCATCGCCTTGGAATGCATTTGGATCAAAACCTTGCGCACCGCCTTGAGCACCTTGCGCAGCTTCATAAGCGCGTTGAGTGATTGGCATGATGATGTTTTGCAGTGCTTCAGTTTTTGCTTTGATATCGTCAACGTTATTTTCTTTGGTTGCCGCTTCAAGCTCTGAAACCGCAGTTTCAACCGCAGTTTTTTCATCTGCAGTCACTTGTTCGCCAAGATCTTTCACTGCTTTTTGCGCGCTAGAAACAAGAGCATCTGCTTCGTTACGGGCTTTTGCAAGTTCTTCAAACTTACGGTCTTCTTCTGCATTCGCTTCAGCATCTTTGATCATCGCTTCAATTTCAGCATCGCTCAAACCAGAGTTTGCTTTAATTTGAATCGATTGTTCTTTACCAGTGCTCTTGTCTTTTGCAGATACTTTCAAGATACCGTCAGCGTTGATGTCGAACGATACTTCAATTTGTGGCACACCACGTGGAGCAGGTGGGATGTCGCCTAATTGGAAGTTACCCAACAATTTGTTTTGTTGAGCCATTTTACGTTCACCTTGGTAAACCGAAATGTCTACAGCAGGCTGGTTGTCTGCAGCAGTTGAGAACACTTGAGATTTCTTCGCAGGAATCGTGGTGTTTTTCTCGATGATTGCAGTTAACACGCCGCCCATCGTCTCAATACCAAGTGTCAATGGAGTTACGTCAAGAAGCAATACGTCAGTTTTATCACCAGACAATACCGCACCTTGAATCGCAGCACCAATCGCTACCGCTTCATCCGGGTTCACGTCTTTACGTGGCTCACGACCAAAGAACTCTTGTACTTTTTGTTGTACAAGTGGCATACGAGACTGACCACC